>CAYRNI010000030.1:0-18895 GCA_964425665.1 uncultured bacterium | reverse complement strand
TAAAAGGAGGAACACTATGAATTGGTATGTAAAAGTATTAAAGAATTATGCCGTATTCAGTGGGAGGGCGAGGCGAAAAGAGTATTGGATGTTTGTCCTATTTAACTTTATTTTTTGTATTGTTGCAATGATACTCGATAATATTCTTGGATTAGCCTTTGAAAATGTTGGATATGGTCCGATATATCTATTATATTGTTTAGCGGTTTTTATACCAGGTTTAGCGGTTTCGGTCAGGAGATTACACGATATCGGCAAAAGCGGCTGGTTTATACTTATTTCATTGATTCCTTTTATCGGTCCTATTTGGCTGCTGGTTTTGATGTGCACCGATAGCGAGCCAGGCGAAAATGATTATGGACCAAATCCAAAAGAAAATGATTAAAAATAATTGATTTAATCTTTCGGTTATATTTCCACAATTTGCGAGCGTATATTTTGCAGAACGCCGACCATCGCCCAGAACATAATCAGCGAGGAGCCACCAGCAGATATGAACGGAAGCGGAATACCAGTAATCGGCGCAAGACCGAGTGTCATAGCGATATTGATGAACACCTGAAAGAATATGATTCCTCCGAACCCCGCCGATACAATCGATGCGAAAGGTGTTCTCGCCGATTTCGATAGAGCGAGTATTTTCATCAACAGCAGCCAGTATAGAAAGAGTAGCATAATCGCTCCGATGAAGCCGAATTGTTCGCCGAGCACCGAGAATGCGAAATCGGAATGTTTCGCTGGCAGGAACGCCAATTTCGTCTGCGTGCCTTCGAGCAAACCCTTGCCGAATATTCCGCCAGAGCCGATGGCTATTTTCGATTGAATCAACTGGTAGCCCGCTCCAAACGGGTCGTGATGTGGGTTCAAAAATACCATAATTCTTTCACGCTGGTATGGATGCAGTTTCGACCAGACATACGGAGTCGATACGCCGATGAAAATCGCTACGACCACAACAATTACAAATAAGGTTGGTGAGACTCGCCAACGGATGAGGATGAAAATCAGCAGAAGGAAATATACCATCCAGGCTATCCAATGGACAGCACTGACCATAGCCAAAAGAGGCGTCAATAGTAAGAATAGATACAATGGTCTAGTCCCAGCGGCATAGAGCATCACGAAAAGCAGCACGCAGAACACGATTCCTGTTCCCAGGTCGGGCTCGCGAATCACGAGAAAGAACGGCGGGATTATCATCAGAATCGCGAAAGCGATGACAAAAATCGAATTGACATCTTTGAGGTGGTCTCTAAGCCACCTGCCGAGTGCGAATACCATAATCAACTTCGAGAATTCCGATGGCTGAATTCTGAACATTCCGACACCGAGCCACCTTTTTACCTCGGCGTGTTGAAATAATGCTAAAGCGAGCAGAATGACAATTAAAATATAATAGACATATGCGAGACCATCGTGGATTCTGATAGGAATTCGCCACAGGAAAAACATCACGCCGATTCCTATGAGTAAAAAAGCCATCTGACGCAAGTATAACATCTCGAGTCCCGTTCCCTCAACCGCGGAATATATAATCAAAACTCCGATGAGCGAGAGCGCCAGCGCTATGGCGAAAAGTCCAAAATCGAATTTCATAATAACGATAAAGTTTAAGGTTCAAATGGAAAAAGCTATATTTTGGGTCGCTCTATTTGACCTGTTTCAGTTCGATTTCAAAAATTTTAATCCATTTTTTCCCAGTTACGAACAATCGCCGATTAGTTCTATCAAATGCGATGCCGTTTAGAACATCCTCGTGTCCTGTCCGAAGTGAATCGGGCAAAATCCCAGTTAGGTCGATATAAGAAACCACCTGCCCTGTTGTCGGCTCGATTACCGCTATGTAATCGGTTCGCCAGATATTCGCATATATTTTTCCATCGATATATTCCAGTTCATTGAGATATTTGACCGAACCAGTGTCATCGAACACATCGATACTGCCGATTTCACGAAAACTGTTCGGGTCGAGGAAATGCAACCTCGATGTGCCATCGCTCATAATTATTTTCTCTCGGTCGTGCGTAAGTCCCCAACCCTCCGTTGCATAGTGAAATTCACCGAGCGGCTTAAAGGTCTTTATGTCGTAAATAAATCCTGTGTGCGAGCGCCAGGTCAGTTCGATTATCTTATCGCCCCAAATCGTTATGCCCTCGCCGAAATACTTTTCGGGGACATCATACCGCTGGAGAACCTCGCCTGTTTTTAATTCGACCTTACGAATCGATGAATGACCGTTAAGCCCTGTGCCTTCATAGAGATAACCATCGTGAAATTCAAATCCCTGCGTGAACGCCGAAGTATCGTGGGGGAATGTCTTTACAACTCGATATGTGTATCTCGTCGGCGAAAGAAGATTTTTCCCAGCGGGTGATTTTCCAAAATAAAATCCCACAAAGATACCGATTGCCAGAAGAAACCATATAATAGATAGAATTATTGTAGTTTTCCGTTTCATATCGATTTAATCGTCCGATTTTTATCTGTTTTTTGCAATACTTTCCGATGTGTCGGGATTGAACGATAGCATTATCACCTCGCAGTGGCGAAGATACGGCTCTTTGCGAATTCCCGGAGCGAAAACCGCACCGTCGAGAATGTATCGTCTATTGTGCGATGTGTCGTCGAAAATATATCCAACAACAGGACCGCCGGCGACCGCTTTTCGATTTTTCCACCTCGCACGATACTTTATCGCGGGGATATTATGGAAGGTCGTGTGTTCATAGGTCAATGTGCCATCGACTATGGAATCGCCCTCGTAGTATATCTGGCAGAGGCTATCTCTCGTGTGGACGAGCCATTTCAACGATATTTTTCCATTGGATGAGGAATCGAGCGGTATCCAATAGACGAAAACCCATCGCTCTGGTTCTAATGCACGAAGCCAAAGAAACCGATTCTCCGCTTTCCCTTTCTCCCAGTCGAACATTCGCGGAACTCGTATTCGGAAACCGTAATCGGCGGCAATTTTTCGCTCGATGTCGAACTTTTCGCCTTGCCCCTGAAATTCGCTGAAAATCCAATTTGAAACTTGTTCATTCGTGTAGTCGTTAATCTGGTCGAATATCTCGTCGGTGTGAGTTAAAATGTATGTCCGCAACTGGTCTGCTGTGGGGGCTGTCAATATCACGAGGATTTGGTTTTTCGCCCACGGGTCGTGTTTGATGAAAATATTGTATTTCCCTGTTTTCACACTATCATAAGCGGCTTTCGACAAGGACATTCTAACGAATGCACCGAAATGTCCGGGAGATTCCAGAGATGCCGCGACGAGAACTATATGGTGTTTCGTCGCATTGTCGAAACTCGCCGTATCGCCCCAGAATATTCTGAGCAATCTCTCTGGGCGAGGCGTAACTATCTGCCGGGCGATGGCGATTTCGAGAGGCTCTTCTATTTTACTAAGTTCCTCATCGTCGGCGAAAGCATATACGGAGTTGAAACTTCCGATTGCCTCCGGCTTAAAATTCGAACAGCCAGCAAAAAATAGCACCGAGATTAAAATAATTGTGAAAATCGAATATTTCATATAGGTATAAAATCGCATCAGACCGCCGAAAGTCAAGAATATAATTTTTAGTATGAGGAGTAGGCTTCGGAGTTCAGAAAACGGCGGATTAAACTTCTATTTCCCTGAACCTCGACATTTTACTATTTTTTTATTGTTAAAAATTAAAATTGTGTTAATATTCAAAAAAATACCTTGCAATTTTATTTTTTTGTTATAATTTATAAAAAGAAAATTTTAAGGAGGTTTATAATGTCTCGTAAAGTTTCTTGGATGTTTTTGTTTCTTATTCCTTTGGTTATTTTCGGTCTTTCCTGGCGAGTAAATCTCGATATAACCGATGGAGCATCGACGAGAACGCTGACCTGGGGACTCGACCCCGAAGCGACAGATAACTACGATTTCGGGGTAGATGAAAATTTCCCGCTTATTCCACCATCGGGACTATACGCATTTTTTCCAATCGATGACCCATATAATCCCTATGTGACAATGCTCACATCGGATATTCGGCAGGATACAATCGAGGAACATATATGGAAAGGCACAGTCGGCGGGACATTCGACCCTGTGGCTATGACCTGGGATGAAACATCGATACCGCTCGGCGATGCCTTCATCGGGGTTGGAACATTCGATACCGAACCTACCGAATGGTTCGATATGACGACAGTAGGGGAACTCGATTTCAACCCCGGCGATTATTTCTGGATTAGTTTTACACCATCACATTCCGGCGATATCGACAATCCACCGTTCATCGTCTCGACATATCCTACCGATGGTGCGACATCTGTCCCGACGACCGCCACACTTCAAATCACACTCGGCGACAATGAGACAGGTATCGACCCGTCATCTGTGACTTTGATAGTCGATGGTGTCGATGTCAGTTCATTAGCATCGATAAGCCGTGATGGAACGAACTGGGTAGTTTCATATACTCCCGCGGGCGGTTTCCCTGCATCGTCGAGCGTAGATGTATATATTCTCGCCTGCGATATCGGAGTTTTACCGAATTCTGTCGAATATTCGTTCTCTTTCAGCACTGCGGGAGCGCCCTCCCCTGTTCTATGGGAAGTGCCTATTGTCGTTCACAATGCCGATGTGAGTGGCGATACGACAGATTTTCCGCTTTCATTCGGTGCAGCAGATGGCGCATCGGAACTTTTCGACCCCGCTTACGATACGCCATATCCAGGACCGACACCGGGCATTTTCTATTGCTATTTTCCGCTCGTCGATACTGCTTATGAGTTCACAATGCTAACCCGCGACATTAGAAATCCCGATGTGGAAAATGTCTGGACGATTCGCATCGGAAATCCTGGTGCCTCCGTCTGGGCGACCTGGAATATTGCGGATATCCCCGCTGGCGATTATGATTACAAAATTTCATCGGCATTTCCGCCATCGGAACCGACCGAATGGTATTCTATGACCGATATCGATAACCTGACACTGACTGTCGGGCAATGGATATGGATAAAGCAAACGATACCCGTTCCTCCCGACTCCGAGCCGCCATATCTTGTGAGTAGCACGCCGACAATCGGTGCGACAGGTGTTCCGAGTGAAACGAATATTACGGTGGTAATCGCCGATAACGGAGCAGGTGTGGATATTTCATCTATCGTATTCACTGTTGAGGGCGAGGATGTTACAGCATTATCCACAATAACCGAAAGCGATGGTTATGTCTATATTGTATATACGCCCGAAACATCTTTTCCATCTTCGGAGCGAATAGACTGGAATGTTTCCGTTTCAGACCTCGCGGAGACGCCAAATTCGGCATTTATCGATGGCTACTTCACCACAGGATTTTATCCCACACCGGAGTGGATGGTAGATTTGACATTATATATTTCGCCATTCGGCGATGACGAATATACATCGACCTTGACATTTGGAGTCGATGAGGTCGGCACAGACCATTTCGATTTGGGATTAGATTATCTTTATGCACCGCCTCCTCCGGGAGCGTCAACATTTTATTTCTACATCGAAGATACGGTTTGGACACAATTGCAGCGGGACATCCGCAGTTCCTATGCCGACTCGGTTCTCTGGGTCGCTTATTACACTAATATAGATACCTCATCGGCGACATATAGAATAGGCTGGGATTCATCGGAATTACCATCCACGGGAACTTATATGTTCGCAACCACAGACCTTTATTCCGAACCCGCCGAATGGTTCTCTATGCGTGATATATCGGAAGTTTCAATAGACGACAACGGAAGGTTCTATATTCTCTATAGCAGTGAACTTCCACGATATTGTCTTTCTGGAACAGTTACACTCGAAGGTGATGGTGACCTATCTGGAAGTATCGTGGAGATTTCGGAGCTCGGTATCGCCGATACAACCGATTCCGATGGCAATTATGAAATCTGCGATATTCCAGCAGGAACATATACAGTGCTTGTCTCCCACGATGGCTATGCCGATTATACCGATACGGTCACAATCGTCGCCGATACGAACTTGGATGTAGCGTTAAATCTTATGCGATATACAGTTTCTGGAACTGTTATCCCCGAGGATTTGCCAGAAGGTTCTCGAGATAGCATAACAGTCGTTCTCGGTATGGATATTGCATATACAGACTCCGATGGTGTTTTCGAATTCGACGATGTTTTGGCTGGAACATATACACTTCACATCGAATATGAAGGCTATAGTCCATTGGACACGATAATCGATGTCGATTCGGATTTAAATCTAACATTTTATCTCGAACTTCTGCGGTATACAGTTTCTGGCTGGATTGAACTCGAGGGCTTGATATCGGGCAATTGGGACAGCACGGTTGTTACGCTCGGCGATTGGACTACACTCACGAACGAATCGGGTTATTTCGAATTCGATGATGTTCTGCCCGGTGAATACGATTTCGGTGCGACCCACGATACGGATTACATCCCATTCGATACTACTTTGGATGTGGAGGATAATGTAAGTCTCGAAATAACCTTGCATCGAGTAGAACCTCTTCTGGGTAATATTTTCGTCTTCGTATCGCTCGAAGGGGGCGGTTCCCTCGCTGGAACAAGAGTTATCTTACAGGAGACGAATGATACAATGACCACAAATCCGAGCGGGAGAGCGAGATTCCGCAATGTAGAATATGGCGATTATACTCTCGAAGTAAGCCGCGATAATTATCAAACTGTTATCACAGATGTTTCACTTTATTCTCCCGCTGAGACTGTGTATGTGACGCTGAATCTCAAACGGGGAGTAATCGATGGATTCGTGTATCTTTCCGACAGTCCGTTAGACCTTTCGGGAAGCAGTGTAATACTCGATGGCACAGATACTATAACGACCGATGTTACAGGATTTTTCGAATTCAGTGATATTTTATATGGTGAACACACGCTTCATTTCGAACACGGAACAGATTACACTTCGGTTGATACATCCATAACCCTTACCGACCCTGGAACGGCATATGTGGAGGTTACGCTCGATACGGTTACTGCTCCTGCACTCAATCCGCCTCAGAATTTAAGAGTCATATCTGGCTATCACAATCGAGTCGCTATAAGATGGGACCCACCGGAGCCCTCTACGGCAACACTTTTAGGCTATGGCGTAATTCGTTCATCATTGGGGGGTATCGATACGATTGCAATCGTTCCCGCCTGGTGCACGAGCGATATCGATTACGACGGTGTAACAGGACTATTCAGCGTATTCGCGATATATAGCGAGGGTAATAGTAATTCAATCGGTCCGCAGTTGGGTTACCCCGGCGATAATGCCGCCAATCCCGATGTTCTGATACTGGATTTCGACAATGGAGCATTGCTGGCAGATAACTCTACATCCGATGAGGCTTTCGACCTTCAGCAACTTCTTTGGACAGGAAATGTTACTTGTCAAATAACAGGGCAGGACGAACAATTGGATTCTTATGAGTTGCTTTACTATAAGGCAGTTTTCATCGTGACAGGTATTAGAGACGACGATAACACTTTGCTGTCCGAATATTCGCTGTATAAGATACTCGATTATCTCTCCGCTGGTGGAAGAGTATTCTGGGAAGGCGCAGACCTTGCAGCGGATTATGATACTTCTCTGTCTGGCTATGTGGCTTGGGCTTTTGGAGTAGAACTGGCATCCGATGGTAGACCATCGGGAGGCAATGGCAATGTCTCTACATTGTTCGGACAATCACCTTATTTCGAGGGGGAACAAGAATTCTATTATGATTTACATTCAAATGCCGACCAATATAACGATGAATTCTATTTCGATACCACCGCCAATGCTATGATGCTTTCGCAGGATAATAGTCCTCCTCCGATTTCATCGAATGTCCGTATGGTTGCCAACGAAATAGACCTATCCGACTATGGCTATACATCGAATTGGTTGACTGTGGCATCCTCGATTTATCTCGGTGGAATTCAATATCACGACGAAAATTCCAACAGATACGAGGTTCTCCGTGCGATATGGTATTATCTATTCGATGAAGAATTACCATCGGGGATAGATGAACCTAATACATTCAAAGTTCCTGAGAATATAGATTTGACTGTTGCACCGACACCGTTCAATAGTTCGTTGGATATTTCTGTGAGCTCTGAACGCGAACAAAATATTCATCTCGAAATAGCGGATATATCTGGAAGAACTGTCGCGGAGATTTACGATGGTAAAATTACTGCTGGGCAGACGAAATTCCGTTGGGATGCGTCGGATAAAACGCCATCCGGGACCTATTTTGTTATTCTCGATACCGGTAATGGAAAAGTTGTTCGTAAAGCTGCCTTGATTAGATAGTAAAAACGAAAGGGGAGGTCTTTATCGGGCTTCCCCTTATATTATACATCATAGCGAGTCTGGACTCCTAAAAAATTGGAAAAGCCTTCTGAAAAATCTGGTGCTACTAAACGAGGTTTTCTGAGTGAAAATCTCTGGCAGATAATTATATTATTCGTCATCTCGTTGGTCTACTCACTGCCATCTGTTATAGATTATGCGGGGAAACCCGCTATACCACGGGTTGGTGAAATCGCTCAGGAAGATATAATCGCGCCGATTAAGTTCGATGTTCTAAAGCCCGACAGTGTCATCGAAGCCGAAAAGCGAGCAGCGTTGCGCTCGGTTCCAGTAATATTGAACTTCGACTCGAATGTTCGGGATTCGATGCTCGCCGTCTTCGATGAGAAGTGGAAAATAATCGAAAAAATAAAGAAGAAGCAAAATTACAATACAAAAGAGAAAATCGACACTCTGCAAAAATTGTTGCCCAATTTGAATTCACAGAAATTGGAGCAATTGATGCTCGTAAAGGACATCGGTGATTTCGGGAAGATATTGAAAGCATCGTTGCGGATTGCTTATTCCAAAGGTTTTATAAGTTCGACACCGATACCCGATGAGGAACTACCCGAGCTATTCAGTATCAAAAGGGGCAAGACGGAGAAAACATATCCCAATTCATTAGTTTTCAACGATAGCACCATTCTAATCGAGATGGAGAAATATCTCGAGCGGCAGTATCGTAATTCACCCGATAGGGTAGGTATCGGGCTCGAAGTAGTAAAAAATTTTCTCGTTCCCAATCTGATACCCGATATGGAACTTACTCGTGCTAATCGCGATAAAGCGAAGGCTCAAATTCAACCTGTGAAATTTCACATCAGTAAAGGCGAAAAAATCGTCGGGAAACACGAGAAAATAACCCCCGAAATTTATCAGAAGCTCGTGTCTCTTTACGAGGCTCGCCAGAAAAAATCGAAAGGGACGAGCATAATATCTAAGATATTGACTACATTCGGAGTATTTATTCTCTCTTTGTTAGTCGTCGCACTTTTCGCGATATTTGTAAATATTCAATATGTAGAGGTTTGGAAAAATTTGAAATTCTTTGCGACAATCGGAGCATCGATTATCATCGTGGGGATATTTGCACATATATTCAGAGCGATAGGTTTGAGCAATTACTCGATACCGATACTTTTTGTGTCTGCTGTCATTGTTTCTATCGGCGATGATTGGCTTGCTTTCGTATCCTCGTTGACAACTCTTATACTAATAGGCATCGGTTTCCGCGCGAGTGCAACCGTGATGATAGCATACAGTATCGCATTGTCGATTGTTTCATTTAAGACACGAAGTGTTCATCTTAAAAATTTGTTCTATCGACCCGTTCTATTCTCCGCATTGGCGGGACTTTTTACTGTAATCGTGTTAAACGCTATTATGTTCTCCAATTGGGCAGAAATTCTTCGCAACTGCGCGGAATTTGGAATATCGACTATTATATCGCCGTTTTTAGCACTTTCATTGTTGCCACTGGCAGAAAAATTCTCCGGAAGAACCTCCGATTTCTCACTGATGGATTTATCCGATATCAATTCGATTTTACTTCGCAAACTCGCAGTGGAAGCACCGGGGACATTCAACCATTCGATACTCGTAGGGAACACAGCAGCAGCCGCCGCAGAGGCTATCGGTGCGAATACGATTATAGCCAGAGCAGGCGGTTATTATCACGACATAGGAAAGTTGATTCATCCACAGTATTTCGAGGAGAACCAAACAGGACGCAATCCTCACGATAACTTATCGCCATTCGAAAGTTATAGAATACTTTCGAGCCACACGAAAGAAGGTGTGGAGTTAGGGAAATTGCACAATCTTCCGCAGATAATTCTCGATATAATCGAGCAACATCACGGGACATCTGTAATCGAATATTTTTATCATAAAGCGAAGGAGTTAAATCCTGCGGTTATAGCGGATGAATTTCGCTACCCTGGTCCGAAACCGCAAACTGTGGAGGCAGCTCTCGTTATGATTTGCGATAGTGCCGAAGCCGCTATTAGAAGCCAGAAGGACAATTTGCCAGAAACCGAAAAGGAAATAAAGGGAATAATCGAAAATCTGATAATCGAAAAAATCGAGGATGGACAATTCGACGAAGCACCGATAAGTATCGCCGATATAAAAACAGCAATCGATACTATAATACCGATTTTGCGCGGAATCCATCACAGTCGTGCAGCAAGAGAATTTAATTTATAGGAGAGTGAGGAGGTATGGAAACCCTTATAGTATCATTCATAGGAGCATTCTTTTCAGTGGTTCTTTTATACTTTGTTTCTGTAATGGAAATCGCCACATTTTCGCTCGCTGGGAAGTCGGAGCAAGAACTGACAGGAACGAAAAAATGGTTAATCGAATCATCCGACAATCCAGAAAATATCGAAGCATTTTTCATCGTGGCGAAGGCATCATTCTTGACACTATTTGCGATTTGCAATCACTTTTTTTTCGATAATACGATTCTAACCGATAGCCCAATCCTGCGATACATTGTCGAGGGTGCATTCTTTGGAACACTTGCCATTTTATCGCTTACTGTGCTTCCAGTTTCCTCGGTTCTGTGGAGTGAGAATAAGACTTTGAGATATTCGTCCTTGCTGTTTATTCTATATATTGTTTTCTATCCGATTAAATCCGTAGCGAAAGTTATATTGAATTTTATTTTGCGACAAATCGGTCTCGAAGGTATAGAGAGTTTGGCGACGCAACGGCAACTCGCATACATCGCCGATGAATCTGGCACTCATCTCGAAGACGAGGAAAAGATGATGATTAAACATATAGTCGATTTCGTGGAGACCACAGTTAGAGAGGTTATGGTGCCGAGAATCGATATGTCCTGCGCCGAAGTAAGTTCTTCTGTCGATGAAGTCATTAAACTAATCGACCAGAATGGACATTCTCGAATTCCACTATATCAAGATACAATCGATAATATCGTAGGGATACTCTATGTAAAAGATTTGTTGCTCGAGATAGGCAAGAACGGCGATAAGCAAATCGACCTTTCGAAAATTTGTAGGAAACCGTATTTTGTTCCCGAATCCAAACTCATCGATGAACTGCTCGAGGAGTTTCGACGGGAGAAGATTCACATCGCGATTGTTGTCGACGAGTTCGGTGGAGTAGCGGGGCTCGTCACTATGGAGGATTTGCTCGAAGAAATAGTCGGCGAGATTCAGGATGAATACGACGAGGAGGAAGCCCCTATCAAGAAACTCGATGAAAATGTATGGCTCGTCTCGGGGAGAACATCGCTCGATGAGATATCCGAAATTTTGGATATAGAATTTCCCGATGAGGAAACCGACACAATCGGTGGATTGATTTATCAGCTCGCTGGTGCTATCCCCGAGCAAGGTTTTAAGGCTGAACTGGATAACGGCATAATCTTGATTGTGGATGAACTCGATAGTCAACGAATAAAAAGCGTGAAAATTATAAAAAAGGAAAAGTAGGCACATATCTTGCCATAAACTATGATGAAAGATAGATTATGAAGAAATTTAGCAAAATACTATTAATCTCGATATTTATCTGCACAATTTTTGTTCAAATTGTTCTGGCGAAATTGCAATCGCCAGAGGATAGAGCGAAAGCATTGAAAGCGTTGGAAGGTGTTGAAATACCGAAGCCTGCCAATCTGGATGCTTTCGGTGTCGGCGAATATCTCGACTTCGGAGTGTATGTCGCATTGCCAGGAATCGGCAAAATCCCGCTCAAAGGCGGACACGGAATTTTAAGCGTTCCCACAGTCGTCGAGCGTGATGGACATCTATGCTATTGGATACGCTCGCTCGCATTCTCCACAGGGCTTGTCGGACAGATTTATCCTGTCAGCGATACCGTCGAAAGTTTCGTCGATGTAGATAGTTTATACCCTTGGTTTTTTCACAAATCTGTTCGAGAGGGGAATTATAGAGACCACTACAAAATCAAGTTCGACCAGATACATAATCGTGCTATCCGAAAGGATGTATTCGATGTTGAAACTTATCCGCGCGTTCAGGATATTCTATCCGCGTTTTACTATGTGCGAACATTAAACCTTCAGGTCGGCGATACGATACCTCTTCCCTATCACGAACACGGCGGAAATTATCCAATACATATCATTGTGCATTCTCGAGAAAAGGTGAAAGTCCCGGCGGGTAAATTCGATTGCTTGAAAATCGAACCTGTAATCGCGACAGAAGGGTTATTCAAAAAGAAGGGAAGGATGTATCTCTGGGTAACCGATGATAGACGCAAGATGCCTGTCAAGATGGTCTCGAAAATCCCGGTGGGTTCGGTGCGAGCTGTCCTGTTGGATTATGTTCTCGGCGATACCGACTGGCGATGAAATTTTATAAAATTGTTGGTTAGCACAATTTTTCTTGAAAATCGAGCGATACAGATTTTTTCACTTGAAAGTTCGGATTTTCATTGAAGGAGGGTTCACTTATGAAAATCGGTTTTGTTCAGTTCGCACCTAAACTCGGCGATATTCACACCAATTTGCAAACTGTGGATGATTTGCTGAAAAATGTTTCCGCCGATATAATAGTTTTGCCGGAACTTTTCGCTACTGGATATCTTTTCCCTGACCGCGATTTTCTGAAAAAACTCGCAGAACCCGCCGGCAACGGACCGATTTATTCCGCTATGAAAGAATGGGCTGAAAAACATAACTTCTTGATTTCGGGAGGATTTCCAGAAATAGCAGGGGATAAAATATATAATTCGGCGGTGGCTGTCTATCCCGATGGCAAGTTCGTCTTATACCGCAAAATCCATCTTTTCTACAACGAGAAGTTTCTGTTCGAACCGGGCGATATCGAACTGAAACCATTCGAGTTCCGCGGGGCGAAATTGGGACTACTCGTCTGTTTCGACTGGATATTTCCTGAGGTTTACAGGATATTGATGCTCGAAGGCACTCAGATTATTCTTCATTCGTCGAATTTGGTTCTTCCATACTGTCAGATGGCGAGTTTTGCGAGAGCAATCGAAAATCGGATGTTTATTATCGTGGCGAACCGCACTGGAACCGAATCGAACGATGGCATTACATTGAACTTCACAGGTGGAAGTATAATATATTCACCGACTGGCGAGGTGCTTGTGCAGGCATCCGAAACAGAAGATGCTGTCGAAATCGTGGAAATCGACCCCGCTGATGCGCTCGACAAAAACATCACCGACCAAAATAATTTGATTACCGACCGCCGACCGGAGTTTTACAGAAAACTGTGCGAAAAGTAATCTTTTGTGAAAATACTTGCAAAAATCGTTCTCCGATTTATTTTTACTTACGATTATGAGAAAATTTCTCTATATAATTTTTCTGCTTTTGTTTTCGATGGCTTGGTCGCAAGAATCCAAGTCGCCACCGGAGTTTTTCGCAGAAATCGACAGCGAGGTAATTCACATTCCATCTTCTTTTTCTCAAGGCGTGGAGTTTATATCCATCAGGAATTATTTTCTGTTCGAGCCGGGTAAATCAGATATAGATTCTACGAAATTAGATACGATTATTCAACAATATGGGAATTTTCTCGTTCGCAATCCCGATGCTATATTGATGTTAAAAGGTTATTATTCATCGAAATTCGATAACATTTTATCGCCGAAGGTCGGGCAAGAGTTATCGAAAAAGCGTGCCGATGCGATATTCCGTGCAATCGCTCTAAAATTCCCAGCAATCGGCGACAGAGTCCTCGTTTCCGATGACCATAATTTCGAGGCGAGTTTTTTAGATTCTGCATCATCGCTGGACACACGGGTCGAATTCGATATATCCGTGCGAGAATATAGCGAAAGAAAATTTTATCCAAAGCAGCGAGCACCATACTGGCGGGAATCGTATAAAAATATTATAAACGATATTACACCCATTTTGAATTCGGTTTTTTCGTCGAACCCCGATATCGATGCGATTATCGTAGGCGATGGTTTCAAATCCGACAGAAAAGGTTATCAATGGCTGGCATTTTTAAAAAAGCGTCTTTGCGAAAAAATCGACGAGCGATTTTCAAAGAGAATCGCACTTTATATAAATCCATTCTCGGCTCAAAAAGTGCCATCGGCGAAATTGATTCTCGTTCCATCGATAAATTGCGGTGGAATCGAAAAAATACTGTGGCAAAAACCGATTTTCTCACCCGCCGTTGTATGTTCTATCGATGGAATCGAAACTTTGCCTAATGAATTTTACTGCTCGTTCAACATTTTTGATAAGTTCCGCGTGGGAATAGATAAAATTCTTTCATCGGATATGAAACTGAATCTCGGCGAAATCCCTGTTGTTCCGGCGGATTTCGGGCTCGATTTTTCTCTCGGTGAATTCGGTATAGCGAAAAAGTCCCCAATCTTGAGAATAGAATCCACCGATTCCTTTTCTGGCGTCTGGAGTTTCAAAATTTTCAAACCGGAGCATAAAAAGTTTTTGACATTCGGTGGTGCGGGGATGTGGAATGTCGCCAATGCGATACATTGCATATCCGAGGTCGCCGACCAAGGCAAGATAACGATGATAGCGAGTGGCTCTAACGATTCGCTCGCTGTGGTCGAGGCACAAAAATTCTGGGATATTTTAGCGACTCAAATCTGTTTTATCACCGACACTAAACCCGACAAACTCGGTTCGTGGTTCGAAAAAAATAATTTCGATGTAGAACTTTCTCCTCCATCGAAAACCAGCGATGAAATTATCGAAAAAACTTTTACCGATGAGAACTCGATAGAAATAATTGTTCAATTTTTAGGGAACACAAGATGAAACATTTTCTCGGAGTAGATATCGGCGGGACATTCACTAAGGCGGGTATTCTGAATGAGAACGGCGAGATTATTTCGTTCGTCAAATACGATACCCCTGGCGGAGGTGTGGATGCCGAAATCGCTCTTATCGGCGAGATAATCGAATTTTTGGGTATTTCACCGGATAGCATCGATGCAATCGGTGTCGGCATTCCAGGACCTGTGGATAGGAACGGTATCGTTCACAATCCGCCGAACCTTAAAGGCTGGGGAGAAGCGGATTTTGCGAAATATCTATCGGAATTTTTAAAATTCCCTAAGTATAAGATAATAGTCGGCAACGATGCGAATTTTGCTGCGCTGGCGGAATATCGTTTCGGCAACGGTGCGAAAGCCGACCCGATGGTTCTTATAACTCTCGGAACAGGTGTCGGCGGTGCAGTTATAATCGGAGGAGAGCCGATGCTCGGCAGAGATGGTTTCGCCGCAGAACTCGGACATATCGTAATAGAACCGGATGGACCGAGATGCGGCTGCGGAAGACGAGGATGTGCGGAATCGCTTATCTCACACAAGGGAATTGTTCGTATCGCGTGGGATATTCTAAGACGAGATAAAGGTTCGATTATGTGGAATATGATAGGCTCTAATTTCGATGAATTGACACCCTTAACGGTTCAAAAGGCAGCAGATATCGGCGACCCTGCTGCGAACAAGGTCTTGAAAATTATCTCTCGTTATCTCGCGATATTTCTCGCGGATTTAATCGATATTTTCAATCCCGAGAGGATAGTTGTCGGCGGAGGAATATCTCGATGGGGCGAGCCATTGCTCGGACCCGCCCGAAAGGAAGCAAAAAAACAGGCGTTGAAATATCTGTCGAAAGATGTAAAAATCGTCCGAGCGAAATTCTATCAGCGAGCAGGAGTTATCGGGGCGGCAACCGCATCGATGAAAATATAGTGGCAATTCCACTTTATAAAGAATAACAACAATATTTTAATCGTATGAGAAAATATTATCCTAATTAAGTTATAGAAAAGACTTGACATTCGCGTTCGAAATCATTATGAACATATGCTCATAAAAATATTCACGAGGAGGTAAAATGATAGTAGCGATTGCAACAACAGGCGATAGTTTGAACTCTGCCTGCGACCCCAGATTCGGCAGAGCGGAAAATTTTCTGCTAATCGACAGCGAAACCGATAACATAATAGATACGATTAAAAATCCCAATGTATCTTCTGGAGGCGGTGCGGGAATAAATACATCGCAGATGTTGGCGAACCGCGGTGTGAATGTGGTCATAGCAGGCGCGGTAGGACCAAATTCTTTCGGTGTGCTTCGGGAAGCGAATATCGCGATGTATTCCAGTGCAGGTTTCTCGACAGTAAAAGAAGCATACGAAGCATTCAAATCGGGAAAACTTCAGCAGATAACGAACCCCGGCGGAGCAGGGAGATTTCATTAGATGTTAAATATCTTTACGGTGCTTTTAGCAATGAACAGCGAGGTATTCGATTGCCTCAGTAAATTGCAAATATTCATAATTTAATAGGAGGTTGAAAATGCCGAGAGGAGATGGAACAGGACCCTACGGCGGTGGCGGTCGCGGAACGGGACGCGGTGGTCGCGGCGGACGAGGAGGAACAGGCGGCAGAGGACAAGGTCCCTGCGGAAAAGGAGCAGGTCCATCGGGATACTGTGTTTGCCCCAAATGCGGAACGAGAGTTCCACATCAGGCAGGAGTATCCTGCGTGCATACGAAATGTCCTAAGTGCGGTGCCACAATGATTCGCGAAGACACATAACAGTTCAAACAACGGAGTTTCAAAAACAGTAGAATCAAACAATAAACCTCAGTCTGCACTGTCAGAAAGGGAAAGATAAAATGATAGTATCTATTGCAAGCGGCAAAGGTGGCACAGGCAAAACGACCGTTGCCGTATCGCTGGCAATATCTGCGGCACCGATAACACTCGTCGATTCGGATGTCGAGGAGCCCAATGCGAATATCCTTCTGCGCGCAGAAAGAAGCACATCGAAAAAAGCATCCCTGCCATTTCCTAAAATCGATATGTCGAAGTGCGATTTCTGCGAAAAATGCTCCGATTTCTGCGCATACAACGGAATCGTCGTTCTCAAAGGTCTCAAAGTTTTCGCTGTGCCTGAAATTTGTAAAAGTTGCGGCGGATGCCTAATCGTATGCCCGCAAAACGCTATTACCGAAGAACCTCGCGATATCGGATATATCAAATTCGGCGAAAGATTGAATGTTCACATCATCGAGGGCGAACTCAATATCGGCGAATCCTCGGCAACTCCACTGGTTAGAATGCTACGAAATTATTTTCCATCGAGCGGCGATGTCATCGTCGATTGTCCACCAGGTGCGGCTCACCCTACTGTCGAATCCGTTCGAGCAGCAGATTTCGTCTTGCTTGTCACAGAACCGACACCGTTCGGTATCCACGACCTAAAAGAAGCATTGGTGATAACCAGCGAATTGAACAAGAAGGTCGGTTTGGTTATCAACCGAGCGGACATCGGCACAGACGAGGTCGAAAAACTCGCCAGCGAAAAGAATATCCCGATTTTGATGAAAATTCCATTCAGCACGGAAATCGCTCAGAACTATTCGAGAGGGCACTCGCCAGCGGAATTCTCGGAATACTGGCGGAACGAATTCGCGAGACTTTGGCAAAAAATCGAGGAGCAAGTAAAATGAAGCAAATCGTAATAATCAGCGGAAAAGGTGGCACAGGTAAAACGACCGTTGTCTCGGCGATGGCGAGATTTGTCCCGAATAAAGTTCTCGTCGATGCCGATGTCGATGCCGCAAATCTCGAAATCCTGACTTCACCCGAACTCGTTTCATCCGAAATATATACAGAGGGAGAAATAGCCGTTATCTCCGATGAAAAGTGTATAAAATGTGATGTCTGCCGGCAAAAATGTCGTTTCGATGCGATTGTCGTCGATGACGATGGCAACTATTCCGTCGATGAACACGGCTGCGAGGGTTGTCGAGTTTGTCAGTTGGTTTGTCCTGCCGATGCAATCGAGATGAAAATTCCCGAGGCGGGTTTCGTCAAGAAATCGAAAACACCTTATGGGATGCTTTTTCACGGCGAACTGTCCGCTGGAAGAGATAATTCGGGTAAGATGGTGACCTATCTGCGGGAACTGGGAGCGGAGGAAGCTCAAAAGAACAATCTCGACTGGGTCATAGTCGATGGTGCGCCTGGAATAGGTTGTCAGGTTATCGCCTCACTGACAGGTGTCGATGGTGCGATTGTCGTTTCGGAACCGACGCTATCGGCTATCCACGACCTCAAACGAGTTGTCGAACTGGCAGACCATTTCCATTTGAAAATCGGTGTGGTGGTGAACAAGTCGGATATAAATCCATCGCTCGCACGAGAAATTAAGCGCTGGGCTGACGAAAATAAATTGCCCACACTCGCAGAAATTCCATTGGACAAACGGATTGTCGATGCTATGGCACAGAGAAAATCGCCAATCGAAATCGGCGACGATTCACTCAGCGAGATTTATAAAAACATCTGGGAAAAATTTGTCGAAGAATATTTTACAAATTCGGATTGAAATTATCCTTAAAAAAATCATTCTATAAAATAAAATCGTTTGACTATCTATGAGAAAACTATTTATTTCTAAGTTCGATAAAATATTAAAGAGTTCTGTGGAATAGGTAATTTTTTAAGTTCTTTGGGATACGTTTTTATTTTTTCCCCTCTATCCTCTAACTCCTTTCTCCCCAAG
>CAYRNI010000029.1:5759-19032 GCA_964425665.1 uncultured bacterium | reverse complement strand
TAAAAAAATAGTTCTCGGTGTTAGTGGCTCTGTCGCTGCATATAAATCGGTTTATCTCGGCAGAGAAATTTTAAAGAGCGGCGCAAAAATCCGTGTAGCGATGACAACAAATGCGGCAAAATTCATAACACCGCTGACATTCCGCTCCGCACTTTCCTCGCCTGTCGTAGTCGATGAGTTCGCTGAACCCGAAGATTTCAATATGGAACATATATCGTGGTCGCGATGGGCTGATTTATTCGCAATAGCACCCGCGACCGCCGATGTTATAGCAAAAGCCGCTAATGGCATCGCCGACGATTTCTTAACGACATCGCTTCTCGCTGCAAGATGCCCTGTTATATTCGTTCCCGCTATGAACAGCGCTATGTTTTTGCATCCTGCAACACAATATAATTTAAGGAAGTTGCGTGAGTTGGGATATTATATCATCGAACCTGAAAAAGGCGATTTAGCCTGTGGCGAATCCGGAACTGGCAGATTTCCTGAAATCGAAAATATAGTTGATTTCATCGAGCAAATTTTATATACGAGCGATATACTCTCCGGCAAAAAATTTCTAATAACCGCCGGTCCCACTCGTGAGTATATAGATTCTGTTCGATTTATATCGAATCCATCGACGGGGAAAATGGGTTTTGCACTCGCCGAAATGGCGAAGAAGTTTGGCGCCGATGTGCTTCTGATTTCCGGTCCGACGGAACTTATTCCACCCTACGGTGTGGAGACAATCGAGGTCGTATCCGCTGAGGAAATGCACGATGCCGTATTGAAACATTTCGATAATGCCGATATAATCATTATGGCGTCGGCTGTTGCGGATTATACGCCATCGAAAAAATTCGAGCGGAAAATAAAGAAAACAAGCGATGAGCTCGAATTAAAATTACAACGCACTCCCGATATTCTCGCAGAACTCGGCAGACACAAAGGAGATAAAATCCTCGTGGGTTTTGCACTCGAAAGCGACTACTTAATCGAGAACGCCCGAAAAAAAATCGAGGAAAAAAATCTCGACTTGATTGTTGCAAATTATATAGGCGAACAAACAGGATTTGCCTCGGATACTAACGAAGTTGTTCTACTATACAGGGATGGCAACATCGAAAATATTCCTCTTATGAGCAAACGCGAACTCGCAGGTAAAATTATTCGAAAAATAGCGGAATCGTTCAAATAGGGATGACTTTCGATTATTAGACTTTTTATTTCTCTTTTTGGATGCCCGGTGGAATTCGCGGATTAAAATCTACTGTAAGACTTACTCGATGAACATAATCTATAGATGACGCTACGAAAGCATAATCTAACTGGAAACGCGATATTTTTAATCCTGCTCCCGCCGTGAAATCTGTTCTATCCAAACCGATTCTCGGGAAAAAATGTTTCCACAGTGAAAATTCTACACCGAGATGCGGGTCGATACTAATTGGGTCGATTGACAAGAGAGCCGATTCGCTCGAACCCTCAAAACGCATCTCGATATCGCCGGATGCAAGCATATCGATTTTATTTTCCCACACAGACATCGTATAAGCCGAACCGAGCCGAAGCGATGGCAATTTGCTCTCGGAGTATCCCGTGCTCCATTTAAGATGTGTTCCCGTTATATCGAGAACCGTCAAGCCGAATTTTAATCTATCCGATAATTCATATTTTAACCCTAAATCCGCACCGACGCCAAAATTAGTATAGCCACCTATATTCTGATGAAGAATTTTAGCAGAAATTCCCCATTGGAGATTTTTTGAAATCGAAATCGCCGCACCGACCAATAGTGCATAATCTCCTTCGGATTTCATATCTATAGCGGTTGCATCGACAGGTTCACCTGGGTCCCAAACACCGTTGCCCTCGCCCTCATCGCCAGTGCCAGGAACACCATCGGGACCGTAATCGTAAAAACCGTCAGAACGAGTGAACGGAATTTCGTCTGTTGCCAGCCTTAAAACCGATGCGGCAAGATAAGTTCCCCAGAGTTTATCGCGATAAGCGATAGCATCGAGTTGATACATATTCGAATACAAAGCGGAGTGCATCACATACAGTTGTGGAGTAATATGCTTTGCAGGAGCAGCAGGATTCCACCAGAACGCTGATGCATCCTCGCCAGCGGAACAATATGCCCCCCCCATTCCAGCAGCACGAACCCCTACTCCGACCTCTAAAAACTCGGCGACATATTTCCCACCAAATACGGGAATAATCGAGAAAATCAACAAAACTATGCACGCATAAAATCTTCTCATATTTTTAATCTATACTATTAAAAAACAAAAACAAATAAAAATTGATTGTCTGGTTCACGCAGATATTATTCGGGTGAAAATTTTTGATGACCAATCCGAGTATAATTAGTGTCCGTGCCATTTGTCCATTTTTCTATAACCATATTTTTAGAACTCCATTCCCTTGCTTACGAACGAATAAGCATATCGGCAACAGTTTGGTATCGTGCAATTGTCTGTTCCACAATTTCCTGAGGGATTTCCGGCGGAACACCATCGCCACTCCAACCGACAGATAGCAACCAATCTCTTATGAACTGCTTATCGAAAGCCTCTTGATGAACACCAGCTTTGTATATTGATGCATCCCAGAAACGAGATGAATCGGGAGTTAAAAGTTCATCTATAAGGATTATATCTTCGGCAAATTTTCCGAACTCGAATTTCGTATCCGAAATTATTATCCCTCTTTCGAGTGCATATTGATGTGCAAAATCGTAAATTTTCAAACTGGTTTCTCTGAGGAAATTAGCGGTCCTTTCACCGACCAATTCCACTAATTCATCGAACGATATATTCATATCGTGTTCACCTTCAGGTGCCTTCGTCGCTGGCGTAAATATCGGTTCCGGCAATTTTTGAGACTCGACTAAACCGCTCGGCAATTCTATTCCACATATCGAGCCGTTTTTCTGGTATTCCTTCCAGCCAGAACCCGCGAGATAACCGCGAACAACACATTCGACATCTATTCTCTCCGCTTTGCGAACCAACATCGAGCGGTCCTCGAGCTGCCTTCTATATTCCTGAAGCCAATCGGGGTAATCTTCGATTTCCGAAAATACGAGGTGATTTTCCACTATCCGCTCGGTTATGTTGAACCAAAATACAGACAATCGTGTAAGAATCTTACCCCTGCCCGGTATAGGAGTTGGAAGAATGTGGTCGAATGCAGATACTCTATCTGTCGCAATGATGAGAAGATAGTCTTCGAGGTCATATATGTCGCGGACCTTTCCACGAAAATCGGGTTCGCGACTGCCGAGCTTCGTTCGGATGATGGCATTTTCCATTTAGCTCTCCTAAGATTGTTATTTCTCATATCATAATATTTAAAATATCTCATATTTAAAATCCGGCAAGATATTTTCATCACGATAGTATATTATGCTACGGATGTGAAAATCTTTGATATTTTGGATTGTCATAATCACTAAATCATTTCAGCTTTCAAATGCTGACATCATAGATAAAAAAAGCGGTTCCCATTCGAGAACCGCTTCGATTTTCATCATCGCTTATTTGCCTATTTGATAAGCATCATCTTGCGAGTTTCATTAAAGTCGCCAGCAGTAATTCTGTAGAAGTAGACACCGCTCGACACATTTTGACCCTTATTGTCCTTACCATCCCAAACGACCGTATGTCTTCCAGATGTCATATTCGCGGAAATTACATTTCTGATAACTCTGCCGTTGATATCGAGAATCTCGAGGGAGACATTCTCATCCGCGGGAAGAGTGAATGAAATCTCGGTGGACGAATTGAACGGATTAGGAACATTTTGCATAAGAGCGAATCTGGTGGGTGTCTTATCCTCTGCGTTGAGGAATGTCGCACTGACGATTACATAGAGTGTTCTCGACGACCATCCATAAGTGAAACTGTAATGGTCGGTGGTTCTCATATCGATATATTCATCGGCGACAGGGTCGTAAAGCTGGAACGAGTAACCCTCATAAATCTGATTTATTCCCTGTGCAGTGTCGATATTATCAGGGATATGGTCCATATCCCAGGCGATAGTTACATTCTCGCCGTGCGAAGCATTATCGACTCTCACTTGCCAGGTTTTCACATCGCCATCGCTCATCACATATCGAATGTCGCGGGACAATAGAGCATCATTGTTGACGAAACTCAACCTGTCGGTATATCCCATACCTGGCGGAGGAGTCAACGCATCCCATCTACTGTCAAATCCATCCGTGGCAGTGGAAAGAGCTCCAATATAATTCCACCTATCTTCTTCGCCATCAACTATAACACCAACTCTGAATATAAATTCTGGAAGAGCGTCGCTCTTCGTGGATGCACTTCTCGCGAGAACAGGGAATATCGAATTATTTCTAACAGGCAGAACACCCGTTTCACCCGGTTGAACAAATACGAAGAATCCCTGGAATGGGTCGATATATCTACCGAGACCAGCAGGGAAACCGGGGCTATAACTTCCGCCCTTGTTATCGTAATATGTCGGATAAATCCCAGAGAATAGCGGGTCCGCTACGATATTATCCCAATCGATTCGTGTGTTCACAGGATTACCCACAAGATTCCAGCCAGGATATGCCGAACCACCATAATATGGAAGAGTCATCGTGAAATCGTCATAATACGGAGTTCCGATAATGCCTATGGACGAATGGTCTGTCCAGGCGAGCAGATAATATCCAACCCCGCGAGCAAATTCATCCGGAATTACCCACATTCCGCGAGTCGGGTCCCAAGTGTAGATGTTCGAATGTCCAGGTTCGTTGTAGAACGGAGAAATATCATCTGAAAGTTGAGTATAGACATTATTAGGATCCGCATCGAAAGGCACGGAAATCAAATTCCAGCCGAGTCGAATGTCTTTGGATATTATGACCTCCGCTGGATAATACAACAATGTATCATTATCGTAAGTAATCACGATATCGAAATCGTAAATTCCTGGTGCGCCGAGACCTGATGAAACCAAAGTAATGGTCGTGCAGGCATTCGCAGGAATAGTGACAGTCGGCGGAACGATAGCGACTCCAACAGGAGTTGCACCGCCTGGAATCTCTATTGCGTATGCTTTAAGTTGATTCATCGAAACGAACCAGAGCAAACCATTGGCATCGATTTCGCACCCAGCCAAAGCATAATCCCCAAGTGAAGTGAATGTATAAACATTCGAAATAGTGCTTGTTGCAGGGTCGAACTCCCAAATAGTATTGTCTGTTCCGCTTTCGGTGCACCATACAGTTCTTCTTGCAGGGTCGAATGAAATTCCAGCGAGACCACCAAACGGGTCGGACCAAGCTCTGATTATTTCACCAGGATTGTCCCAACTCTGACCCTTTATTTCATAAATTAAATTATCGTTCCAGCCACCGATATAGAATATATCCAGTGCAGCATCGTAACCGACTCCTCGCTGAGAGATATAATCCCAATATCCAGTCGGGTCAGAAATTGTGCCCACAACAGCACCAGTATATGGATCCCACTGATAGAGATCATTGTCACCACCGACATTTACCTGCCAGATATATCTACCATCGTATGTCATATCTCCGCCCCAGGCACCAGCCCAAGTATTCGGGAAATAAGTCCCGCTGAATGTTCCATCGGCGTTATATTTCATATTTCTAACTATTTCACCTGCGGAACCGCCAATTGAACTAACCCAATATGACTGAACATTATTAAACCCGATACATCCAAATCCCCAAGGCAAAGAGGATTCAGGCGACAAATCGAAGGAATCCACAATAGCACCGATAGCCTTGGTGCTAAAATCGGTGACCTCCGAATGTCTCCCCCGAGTAGGATTATCGTTGGCGGACATTCTCGCCTTTTCGAGATAACTCCCGAGATTATCTATATCGATTTGACCGAGTTTCTGACCTATAAATCTCGATGCGTCATCAGGATTAACGGAACGGAAAAGTCCACCTTCGCTACCATCTGGGGCAATTCCAATGCCGATTGTCATCGGTTCATCGTTTGGATTGCAAATCGTGAATGTGGCAGAGTCATCGGTGCCATATGCCAGTCCGCCATATAGCCCACCTTCCTCAACAGTCGGGTCGATGACGAACTTATGAAGAGGAATATAAACAGGACCTGCGGTATCGTTCTGAGCAATCACGGACATAACATAATTTGGAGCATAACCATACATAATTCCATTTACCTGATAGTATCCTGCTTCCACTCCACAAAGTATGAAATGACCATCTGCATCTGTTGTGGTTGATACTCCGTTGCAGCTAACTGTCGCACCGGAAATTGTGGCGTATGTCTCAGCATCATATACATATCCCTCGACACAACCTTCTGGCTGTGGAAGAATAGGAAATGTTACATCGTCTATATACCAACCTGGGTCATCAACACTGCCATCTGTTCCCAATCTGAAACGGATATTTGTAATCGAACCTGTATACGCAGATAGGTCGATTTTCGCATAGGTCCAATCGCTCGTGGTGCCCGTATAACCTGGTTCGCCAGAAAGTCCAACAATGTCATTATCATCGTATCCGCCATCGGGATATACGATAATCCAACTTGTTCCACCATCGGTAGAAATGGATACATTTCCACCATCATAGCTGGCGCCAACTCCATAACTTTCCATATCATAGTAATGCCAGAAATCGACCTCGGTGATAAGAGAAGAATACGAACTCAAATCATAACTAAGTTTCCAATCAGCATCATTTAAATAATCATCGTCGAGGTCTGTTCCCCAGCATTGAGTTCCGGAATGGGCACCGGCAGGTCCGTAAGTCGGCACGCCCCATTCCCATCCAACCGTATCAGGGTCTGGAACATAACCGCCATCGTCGGCTTCAAAATCCTCGTAGAGCGGTTCTGGTTGCAGATATATAGTATCTACATAAGTCGTCTCATCAATGGCGACAGTAAACAACCGTGAAGTCGCCGTGCCATATCCACCATAACTCGCCTCGACTGCATATGTTCCCACAGGAATTGCCTCGAAGAAATATCCACCAGCGGCATCGCTCAGAGTATCGTAATCTGTCCCGAGTAGTTGACAGAGTATTCCAGCGTCAGCACCTGGGGTATCCGTCAAATCGACATAACCCATAACATAACCGAGTGCTTTTCTGTTGAGAATGAAATTCACATCGAGAGTTTCACCATCGGCAATTGTTACACTCGTTGTTTCGGGAATCCAAGCAGGTTCTTTCGATGCTATCACTGTGTAAGTTCCAGGAAGAACAAACATAGAATATGAACCATCGGAAATAGTAACATCGGATGATGTCATAGGACCTGTTGCTTGAACTGTTACTCCACTATAATCTGATTCACCTGAAAGAATTACACTTCCACGAATTACACCATAAGTGGTTAGATGAGCATCGATAGCGACATCATCGATATACCAACCCGGATAAGGACCAGAACCATCGGAACCGAAATGCCATCTGACCATAACATCAGAAAGGCCGGCATATGCGGAAAGGTCGAATTGTGCTTGAGTCCATGTAGTGCCATGACCAGAATAACCATCTTCACCAGAAAGAGCAGAAGCTATTATCCCTGATGCAGGATAACCGCCATCGGGAGTGATAACATTCCAAGAACTACCGCCATCGGTTGAAATTTTGATGTTCCCACCATCCCATGGAGTTGAATAAAATCCCTCGATTTCATACCACTGCCAGTATGTTAACAAAATGGGTGGTTCGAATGAAGAGAAATCGAAGCTTGCAGTTTCCAATCTATAATCGGCATCATTTTGATAATTTCCATCGAGAACAGTTCCCCATACATTCGTTCCGCTGTGCGCCGCAGAAGGACCAACTGTCGGTTCACCCCATTCCCATCCGCCAGTGGACGGTGAAGGAGTAAATCCACCATCGTCTGCCTCAAAGTCATTTTGGTAGATTGTTGCCATCGGAAGTCTATTCAGTGTGAAATCTATCGTCAATGTCTCATCTGCCGCGATTGTATTTCCATAAGAAGTATCCGTCTCCCAATAATAACCATTGTATGCATAGATATCGTAAGTTCCTGCGGTAACCGTCATTTCATAATATCCATCGGATGCAGTAGTTGTAGTAAATGTCGCGCCATCGATTGCTCCGACCTGAACCCCACTATAATCCGATTCGCCAGATAGAGTAACATGCCCACGAACAATTCCCGCAGGAGGCATAGTTGTTGTATATTTTATAGCGGATGGTCCAGGATTTACCGGTGCAGCTCCATCGACTATCCATCCACTCGTGCCATAAGTTCCATCACATAGATATTCCACACCGATTGTGCCATCGGCATTCTCGATACCGAGTGTAGCATCGCCGAGTCCCGCGGTATCCATAGTCTCGTATTTGACTATTATCTGTCCATTACCACCCGGGTCGGATGTCGCCGTCGGATTTATAAGCATAACCTCGAAATTATAATAAACCGAACCGCCATATTCTCTATCTTGATACCATTCGATTATAAAAGTATCGCCAGAAGTATAAGTATAAGCAGCAGAACCTGCATCACCGAGATTGAGGTCATCCCAAAGAGGCGCAACAAAACCGTTTATTCCTGAACCGGTAGGTATCGGGTCATTCGATAAATCAGATGTTCCAGGGTCGGTTCCAAAAACGAGCCAGCCATTCGAACATACCCAAATCGTGCTGTAATCCTGTCCATAGAATCTGAATACAAATGGCAATGAAACAGAAGTATATGAATCATCCCCACTTATGCCTATATCCGTTCCGACTGTTGTAATGTCTCTAAAAGTATTATCGGGAGCTTCGGGATATGGGTCGGTATTATCATAGGCATAGTAATTGCCTTCGACAACGAGATTGAAAGTATCGGATGTTCCTGTGCTCGGTGGCACATAAGTATCCGTCGCCTGGAAGAAATATTTGATTTGGGACCACCCCGGTTGAGCCGGTATGTCGCCTATATAAGTTCCTCTTCCCTGACCATCGATAGCATCGGCGGTGAGAGAGACACAGGTATAAGAACCAGAAAAACCGCCTCCCCTATCGACATCATAGCAAATCTCGGCAGTGGATGGACTTACACCGCTGACATCGTCGATGTAAACAGTTTCGGGAAATGAAGTATATGTATAAGGATATGTTGCGTGATAATATGTTGCATGGTCGAAAGTCGGCGGTGCAGGCTCGGAAACGAATACACCGACCCAGACCGAATCTACCATCATATTAATACCATTATAAATATTATAGACAAAGGCAATTTGAGTTGTCCCTGAAAGCGGAGTAGTTAGATTATCGATTCTGATTTGAACAGTAGCAATTTCAGAACCACTTGCAGCTGGATAAACAGCTACGGTCTCTGGCCAGGTAACCCCATTATCGACTGAAATCGCTACAAAAGCCTGACCCGTATTCCCTGTCCAATGGGTTATCTGATACCAATAATTGAGAATAATAGAATCGGCAGCCGCAGTGCCATCAAATGATGGAGTCATAAGCCAATCATTTTCAGCCATAGTCGAATTGCCATCGATTTGGGCTACTTCATTACCAGAGGGACGATACCAGTAATTGGCTCCAGCGTAGTCTTGCGTAGTCCAACCAGTCGGGGGAAATGTAGCACTTTCAAAATTTTCTGGTCCGACAAGATAGCTCGAAGGTTGAGCAATCGCTAATCCCGCGAGCAAAAGAATAAACCAGACACATCGCTTAAACATCTTTTACCTCCTTGATTTGTTTTTGCATTTTAATGTTTGAAAAATACTACTTATCTTTTTTATGTCAAGCAATACTTGACACTTTTTTTCAAAAAATTATATTCGAGTTTGAAAATGCAATGAAAAATAATTTAGGGGGGAATTATGAAAACGCAACAAAATAAATTTAGAGTGCTTGTTATAAATCCAGGTTCTACGAGCACGAAACTGGCTGTATTCGATGGTGATGAACAAATCTTTTCAAAAACATTGCGACATTCGACGGAAGAACTTTCACCATACCCTAATATTTCGAGCCAATATCCATTTCGAGAGAAAATAATTTTGGATGAATTAAAAGAAGCTCATATCGAACTCGACACGATAGATGCAGTTGTCGGTCGAGGCGGTTTATTATATCCTCTCGAAGGCGGAACTTACGAGGTGAACGACATTATGCTCGAGCATCTGAAAGCGGGCATTCAGGGACAACACGCATCTAATCTCGGTGGAATTCTCGCGAAGGCAATCGCCAGCGAAAACAAAACTAAAAACATTCCCGCATTCATCGTCGACCCCGTTGTAGTCGACGAGATGAAACCTATCGCGAAACTCTCGGGGCATCCTCTTATCACGAGGCGGTCGATTTTCCACGCTCTCAATCAGAAAGCTGTGGCGAGAAAAGCCGCTCAAAAACTCGGCAAAAAATATAACGAAGTCAATCTCATAGTGGCTCATATGGGCGGTGGAATATCTGTCGGCGCTCATCGTAAAGGGAAAGTCATCGATGTCAACAATGCGCTCAATGGCGATGGTCCATTCTCTCCCGAGCGAAGCGGCGGTCTTCCCGCAGCAGACCTCGTGAAACTGTGCTTCTCCGGAAAATACCAACTCGGCGAGATTATGAATATGCTTCGTGGAAAAGGTGGAATAGTGGCATACCTCGGTATCAACGATGTTCGCGATGTGAAGAAGAGAATCGCCGAAGGAGATGAAAAGGCAAAACTCGTTTTCGAGGCTATGGCTTATCAGGTAGCAAAAGAAATCGGATTGCTCGCCACTGTCCTCAAAGGCGATGTCGATGGTATCGTTCTATCTGGTGGTATCGCTTACGCCGAAGATTTTATCGACTTAATTAAAGAACGAGTCGAATGGATTGCTCCTATTATGGTATTTCCTGGCGAGGAGGAGATGGAAGCATTGGCACAAGGTGCTCTCCGAGTGCTTCGTGGCGAAGAGCAAGCGAAAATTTACGCACCGAAAGAATAAAAAATTGCTCGCACTGTTGCAGCTAAAATATTTACATATCCGTGATGAAATACTTTCCTTCACCCTCGGCGTAGATATTACCATCTTCATCCGAGAGTGAGCCTTTCGCTATATACATATTCCTGACCTTGCGCAAAAGTTCACCCCGAAAAATATATTTTCTGCCGAGCGTCACCGATTTCTTCAGCCTGATTTTCAACTCCGCGGTTAGATAATATTTATGAAATGAAAGCCAACCTGTCCAACCCATTCCCTCATCTAAAATCGCACTGATAATTCCGCCGTGAACGATACCGGTGTAGCCGCAATGCTCGGGTTTCGGGATATATTCGGTCTCGACAATATTTTCCTTCGCACGGAATTTCAGTTTCAATCCGATGGGATTATCATCCCCGCAGACGAAACAGGTCTTATACGATGGTATTTTCTGCCAGTCGGACATATTTATCTCCTATTCTAAATCAAAATCGTTCAGCCTAATAGATATAAAAAAACGACCCCATAAATATGAGGTCGTATTTCTGCGAAGTCAAATGGTAAATCGATAAGAGAAATCATTTAGCGGGCAAATCGAGCGAGTCGCAATCGACGCATTCGAGACTATCATCCCAGCATCCCTGTCTGCCTTCGGGATATATAACAGTTCCCCAATACTCCTGCGAGTGCCAGGTAATTTGCCAACGACCTGGTCTATCGCCGTGATGGATTTTCAGGTCGGCATTGGAAATCAGACCATCACGCCAATAAGAAATTGTATCGCCATATCCTTCATCACTTTCGTCGATATTCACAATGGTAACAGAACCTGCTGTATCATCGGGCTGCCTCGACCATCCCAGCCAAAGCGTGGGAACCTCAGCATTCGAGGAATCTTTATCGTTGAGTTGCCACCATCCGCCTGTCGCCTCGAAATTACATCTGCCGAAAAACCATCTGAAATCTGTTATGTGGGAATTCGTCACTCGCATCGTCCAATCGACACTGTCTCTGTCGGAGACAAGTTGAGCATAAAGACTGATATTGTTCGAATCTGCACCGAAAGTCCATCGCCAAGTTAAATCGCCCTCGTATGTCGGGTCTTGTGTCATCGCCAGAGCAAATGCCAGCTTAGGCCAAACAAATACCCAATTAACCACCGCACAGGAAATCGAAACGATGAATGCAGCCGTATCGAAATCGGCACATCGCTCCAACGACTTTACCGACGGATTAAAAATCGAGTCGGGATTCAGAAATAGATTGAAATCGACGCTGTTAAATGTGCCAGTCGGCGGGAGAACAGGTTGTTCGGGCGTTTCCTCATCGTCTTTTCCACATCCCACAAAAACTAACGCGATTGCCAAAAAAATAGCAAATGCAATCAGCAACCACCATCTTGAACGCATACATACCTCCTGTTGGGGTTAAATTTCCAAATACACTTTCAATCTAATCATTTTCATTACATCTGTCAATATATCTTCTAATATAGGGAAATCATCGATTGTATAAAGCCATTTATATGTTCTTTCGAGTGCAGGAATGATAAATTGTTCGAACCACCATTTTCCCTCGATTTTCGAAAGATACGCATAAGCCGCCGTCGCCTGTAATAGTCGCTGTATAGCCAAATATGGATAGGAGTCGAGAAACATCTCACGCTCATATTTGTCCATATCGGCATCGGATAAATATGTATCCATAATCATTTTACCGGCTGATTCGGGCAAATTCAGATACGGGTCCTCGATAAGCGATGCCAAATCGTATGCGGGGAAACCTCGTCTCGCGCCTTGAAAATCCACGATGCGGACCGTCCCAGTAGCGATAAAAATATTTTGCGACTGGAAATCTCTGTGCATAAGACCTTTCGGAGAATGTGCGGCAATTCGTGCCAGACGATAGAATTCATCCATAAGAGCATCGCCGACACCATCGGGATAATCACAATATCCGACCAAAAAGTGCCTGATGAAATATTGTGTTTCATACAGCAAATCGGGTATATCGAAATCGGATTTAACTTTTCCTGGCACATCGCCGAGCCGATGAATTTTCGCTAAAACTTTTGCAGCGCGAAGATGCGGTTCGATATCGTTCATCTGCCGATACCAATCGAACAGCGAAAGCGAACCGATATCCTCCATCAACATCATCCCACCGTTGTGAGACTCATCCACTGCATAGACATCGGGGACAGGTATCCCATAGTGAAGTAAATTTTGAAGGAGTTTAGCATATCTGACAAGTTCGGCGGAATCTTCATCCTCCAAGATTATATACGATTTGTCGTTATCCCAGATGCGATAAAATCGCCTTTTAGAACCGCCAAAAACTCGTTCAAAAGGAATATCCCCATCGA
>CAYRNI010000029.1:0-5659 GCA_964425665.1 uncultured bacterium | reverse complement strand
TTTATCGGCATCATTTTCGCCGACGACTATTACGAAGCGCACAAAATTTGGCTCGTGCTTCATATAGATGGCAAAGGTTATGTATTCGAAACGAAACAGGATTGGCTTTCCGATGGCGGCACTCTCTCGCAACTTTCCGCACCTAATATTCGCTGGTTCGCTCGCAGCGAGGACGGAATATTAACCGATGACGCTCTTTTAGATACTACTGGGCAAAAGAGTTTGGCGGAAAAACTGAGACTGCAAAGGTCGAAAGCGAGAAAACGCAGTTCGATTCAACTCGCGATAGGTCTGCCATTAGGTCTCGCAATGATGGGCGGTAGTGCATACTACGGCTATCACACCTGGGATAAGGAAACTCCATCGACAATAGATATGGCAGGTTCTATCGTTATCGGAATAGCAGGGTTGGGCGTGGTAATCGAGGTTATTTCGGGATATATCCATCATCACAGCGAACCCGACCCGAACGAACATACGATTTCATCAACACAGGCAATAGATATTGTCGATAGATACAACAGTGCTCTGAGACGAAAACACTGGTAGGAAACATCTCCCGATGTCGATTTTCCGATGAATTGTCATTCGAGGTCGGGAGACCTCTCCTACAAATATGTATCCTCGCAAAATATTTTGATTTAGTCTCCTTACCCCTTCGTGTTGGTCAATCTTTCAGAAACGATGAAATAACCATCGGCAGATAGAAGGAGAATGCTCTTCCCGAATCGATTGTGAAGCCGAATGTTTTTGTCTGCGGGTTGTATGAGATATCGAATCGATTGACATTTCCAGCAGTCGAGCGGGTCGAACATATCTGAAAACTTATGCCGAAATCGGTCATAATTCGGTCGCTATCGTCGAGCAAAAAATTTTTCGATACTCCACCTATATCGAAAAATAATCCCGCACCTGGACGCAATGTTAGAATTTCGTAACTAGAAAAAAATCGCAATTCGCCCGAAAATTTTAAAAACTGTGCCGAACCGTGCTGGATTTCATAATATGCAGGATATCCTCGAAAACCTGTCCTGCCATCGGCGATAAAATATCTATCCGCTGTGCTACGGATACGGTCGAACCAGTCTATCGAAAAACCATAACGGAAAAAACTCGTGTCGGTCATCGGTGCAAAATGACGAAATTTCAAATAGATATCTCTATTTCCATACTTCGAGATGAATTTTGTAGAAATCGCACTGTATCCAAATCTGTGAATTTTAGCATCGGCGATTTCACATTCGATAAATAAATTTTTGTCTCCGCCTTTTTGGGATATATCATCCAAATTCCAGCCGAGCGAGGCACTTGCTGAAAATCCCGTCGGGACATCCTCGATGCGAACGAAATTGTCCAAGTTCACAAAATTTTTATACCCTATCGAAGTGAAACCCAGTCGAGCGACTATCGGTATCCATCGGCTTTTGTCAGAGATTATATCCAAATTTGAATCGTGAAAAGGACTTATTTCTCTATCGAGATATCCGATACCTCCGCCGATATACATTTTTTTCCACTGCGGAATGAACTCGAAATATGCATTTTTCCGGTATCGAACAATGGAATCCGCCGAATCTTGCGAATAGTAAATCGGAACGAAGACGCTTTCGGCATACGCGCCTGCAAATAAAAGGTTTCCATTCTCGATATAAGCATCGTGCTTTTTCAAACTCGCACCTGCCTGCCATAGACCTTCTTGAAAATTGTAATTTCCAGAAAAATCCCAGTATTTCGATGGGAAACCATAGATTTTTGCTCCGAACTGCCACCAATCATTTTCGATATAGTGAGCGTATCCGCCAGAAATATTGCTTCCGAGACCGAGAAAGTTTTCATCTTCGAGGGCGAGCAGCCATTCGAGTTCATCGGCGACATAATGAACCTCTGCGACCAATTTCGAGGTCCACAAATCGTGAACCTCGACAGTTGCGGAATTGGAATCGGGACTAAACGAGATTTTTGCATCGGACCAGAATGGATACGACCGCATCACTCTCTCGGCAAAATTAATCGAACCCGAATCGAGAGGTGAATTTTTATCCAGCGGGAACAACCTTTCGACAGTCCATTCGCGAGAATTAATATGAAGAGCATTAGCGATTTTATATGCTAATTCGAAGTGTCTATCGCTTTGTGGAAATGGTGGATAAATCCGATATTCTAATTTCAAATCCCCAAGTTTTTTAAAATATTTGTCATCGACAGATTTGCTTTCGGATATGGGACGGGCAAACAGCGATGCAATAACTGCAAGATTAGCCACTAATTTCATCCATCGGCTCAACGGAGAAACCCCCCTTGCCATCGGGTATCAATATTTTCAACTTCCCTTCGATTTTATCCAAAATGTCCTGACACCATTTCGCCAAGAACTGTGCTCGCTCGAATATCTCGATAGATTTCTCGAGCGGGATTTCGCCGGAGTCCAGCTTCTGAACTATTTCCTCCAGTTCCGCAACCGCCTGCTCGAAAGATTCCGGTTCTTTCATATCAGATTTAAGTTTGTCCTTTGGATTCGTTTCCGCCTTATCAATATCCTCATCGCCCTCTTTCTCACCGAATAAATTTTGCATAATCCCTCCAATGATTAATTCCAAATTTCTTTATTCAAATTCGCGAGAGATACTTCTACCTCCATTTTTAAAATTTTCCAATTCCATATCTGACTCTTTGTTTCCCATATCGATAGATATTCCCTGTCTCCCCTCATCTGTCCTGACAAGTCGGGATTGTCGCCTTCATATTTAGCATAACTCTTAAATAATTCTCATTCATCTTGAATGGCATCAAAGAACCTCGCAAAGCCTTCAAAATGGGTATAATTTTATACAGAGCAATGAAGAAAAAATTATTCATAAATTTTTCGAAAAATATACGAAAAAAATGCTTGTTCAAGGGAAAATTAACCCACCTAAATTGCTCCGTTGCACTACCGACCCCCTAATAAGGGAAACAGCACGAAGACAACCGATGCGAGACGCAAGATTTTAAGTCTCTACATAAATACGATTTGCATAAAGCGGACAATATTTTCTAAAAAACTCTTGAAAATTCAAAATAGTCATATATTTTATAAAAATAAATCGGAGGCAGAAATATGCTCGAAAAGTTAATTTATATAATAATTCTTTGCTCGACGATTCTATGGGCGAACAATATTTTGATATATATGGACCCCTCGCAGACAGACCATCTCAAAGCCTATGGAGTAACTTATTGGTGTCTGCAACAGGGATACAATGTCGAATGGCTATTAAATTACCGCTGCGGTAGTTTTCTCACTCCGTATTCATCCGATATCGAACAGATATGCAAACTGCGAGGTGTCGCATACACTGTCGTCGATGGAGCAACTGTTGCTCAGATATATAACACTATCGAAAACTCTAATATGGAGGTTGTTCTGCTCGAGAAGGCGCCGAAAATCGGTGTTTATGTTCCACCGACAAACGACCCTTGGGACGATGCTGTTCGGATGGCGCTTCAATACGCTGAAATACCTTATGAAACGCTTTGGGACCCCGAAGTTCTCGCTGGGGGACTATCAAAATACGATTGGGTTCATCTTCACCACGAGGATTTTACGGGACAATACGGGAAATTTTACGGTTCGTATCGCAATGCGCTCTGGTATCAGAAAGAAGTTGCTATCAATCAGGAAACGGCGAGGAAACTCGGGTTCAGAAAGGTTTCCGAATTAAAAAAGGCGGTGGCAAGAAAAATAAAGGAATATGTTGCGGGCGGTGGATTCTTATTCGCTATGTGTTCGGCGACGGATTCTTACGACATCGCTCTCGCCGCCGAGAATGTCGATATCGTCGATGTCCCATTCGATGGTGACCCGCCAGACCCGGATTGTCAGGAGAAACTCGATTTTTCCAAGACATTTGCATTCACAAATTTCAAATTGATTACCGACCCGATGGTATATGAATTTTCCGATATCGATGTAAAACCCGATAGGACATCGAGAATAATCGACGGCGACGACCGATATTTCACTCTGTTCGATTTTTCGGCGAAATACGACCCCGTTCCGACTATGCTCGTGCAAGACCATACATCTGTCATACCGGATTTTCTCGGGCAGACAACAGCATTCAATGGCAAAACCATCAAAGACAATGTCGTAGTTCTCGGCAAATATGAAGGCACCGATGTCGCGAAATATATTCACGGCAATTTTGGGAAAGGGACATTTACATTTCTCGCTGGACACGACCCCGAGGATTACGCTCACTATATCGGCGACCCGCCGACCGACCTATCTCTGCATAAAAATTCGCCAGGATATAGATTGATACTCAACAATGTTCTGTTTCCTGCGGCACAAAAGAAGGAGAAAAAAACTTGATGAGGAAATTTTCGCTGACATCAGCTCTCGCATTCTTTATCGCTACTATGATTTTTCAAGGTTGTTCTAATGACGAGATATCTGATACTCCGACACATAGCACCCCAAAAAGTTTTTCGACCGCATACAATACTGAGGTAAAATTCACAGAAGGCGGGAATCTACAAGCCATTTTGTATGCCGATAGCCTTGTCGATAGAGGAAAAAATACATACGCCTGGAATATTAAGGTAGATTTTTTCGCCGACAGGGATACCATATACGATGGCAAAATGACAGCGGATTCTGGTTTTGTTGTCAAGAGTAAGGGAGTTAGACGGCAACAAGTATCGGTATTCGGCGATGTTCATCTTATTGCACCCGATGGCACCGAACTTTACTCGGATTCGCTGAGATGGAATCCTAAAACGCAGCAAATCGAAAGCGGCTCGAAAGTAAAAATAGTCAGAGGGAAAGAAGTTATTCACGGAACAGGTTTCAAATCGGACCCCAATTTCGAGCATATTAAAATAATAGATGTAAGTGGAAAAATAGAAGGATGAACGAAATAGAAAAAAACGAATTAGGGTCAAAATCGAATTTTACTTTAGCGGCACGCGGACTTGTCAAACGATATGGCAGAAATCTCGCGGTTGCGGGAATCGACCTAAATGTTCAACCAGGTGAAGTTGTCGGTCTGCTCGGTCCGAATGGTGCTGGGAAAACCACATCGTTCTATATGATGATGGGGTTAATTAGACCCAATGCCGGCGAGGTTTTTATCGGCGAGAAAAATGTGACCAAAATGCCGATGCACCGCCGTGCGAGAATGGGAATGTCGTATCTTCCGCAAGAGCCATCGGTTTTTCGAACATTGACGGTCGAGGAAAATCTTTTAGCGATACTTCAATTTATGAAACTGACCAAAAAGGAACGCAAAGAGAAATTGGAGAGATTACTCGATGAACTCGATATCGCTCGATTGCGGAAACAAAAAGCATACACACTCTCCGGTGGAGAGCGAAGACGGGTCGAGGTGGCTCGGGCACTTTGCACTAATCCCAAATTTTTGCTTTTAGATGAACCATTCGCAGGTATCGACCCCATAGTTGTGGGCGAACTGCAAAAACTTATAGCAGGTCTGAGAGAAAAGGGTATCGGAATTTTAATTACCGACCACAATGTTCGCGAGGTCCTATCTATTGTCGACAGAGCATATATAATTTTCGAGGGGAAAATACTTATAGAGGGCAATTCACAATTTCTACTCGATGACCCGAAGGCACGCGAAATCTATCTCGGCGAAAAATTTAGAATGTAAAGATA
>CAYRNI010000028.1:14391-19433 GCA_964425665.1 uncultured bacterium | reverse complement strand
AATACGGCGAACCGCTGGCTTCCCATACGCCGAAGACATCCCCAGCGGGAATGTGCGTCTCGGCGAAGCACACAGCACCAGCGAAAAGAAAGAGAGCCAGCGAGAAAATTGTTAAACTACGCATTTCAAACCTTCTGTTATTTAATTAAAACGATGCGTTTCGTTGCTGTTAATCCTTCTTCTGTCCTCGCTTTCACCAAAAATATTCCCGATGGAATCGATTTGTCGGGCGTCCAGATATATTTCCCCCTCATCCTAAATCCTTCTCCCCAAGGAGAAGGACTTTCGCTGCCGTCCCAGACTGTCGCGTCATCCCTTTCTCCTCGGGGAGAAAGGGAACGAGGGATAGAGGGGACAAACAAAAGCGTGTCCCCAAAAACTTAAAAATTACATATTTTGTTAGAATTTGTTAAAAACTAAAATTTACTCTATGATATGCAAGAATTTTCTTTCGCTGAGAGAGGATTTAACTTTACTGATAGAATAACTATTTATTATATAAAAATTATGCTGTCGGAAATCGAGCAAAATATTTTAATCGGTGGAAAAATACGGCACGGTTTTAGGTTTCCGTTCGGGAAATGGCTGGAAATCGAACATCGACTCTACGGAAAATTTTCGCTATGTTGGTTTCGTTCTGAAAATAGATACGAATTATTTCTCGCTCGTCCGTTGCTGAAATATAATGCGGGATGGTGCACCGCTTGCGAGGGATTTTTCATAGAGAAAATTTTATCGGGCAAAAACATAATGCTTTTTCGTATATCGAAAAATGCTCGAACACGCCTCCTAATTTTCGAGACCAACAGCGGAAATGTTATTGCTACCGACTCCGATGGAAAAATATTATCATCGGACAACAAGAGAAACAAAATCGGCGAAAAATATTCTATTCCCGATGATTTGTCGGAAATTTCATTTGCTCCGAAGAGACCGAACGAATCGGAGATAGAAAGAATACTCGCCGATGGTTCGAGAAAATTCAATTTCATCGAAGAGAATTTTCTACGGAATGAAATTTTTAAGCGGTTAAAAGCCGAAATTAAACGCACACGGAAAGCGATAGATGCTGTTCTCGGCGACAGGGAGAAACTTGGTGAGCCTGATAAATTGCAGAAACTCGCAGATGCCATAATGGCAAATATCCACAATATTCCGCATAGGACAGATTTTGCTAAAATAATCGACCCATACACGAACGAGCCAATCGCCGTTCGGCTCGACCCGACGATATCGGTTCAGAAGAATGCGGAGAAACTTTATGCCAAAGCCCGCAAATCCCGAAGAGGCATCGAAAAGGTCGAAGTTAGAATCGGTGAATTGCAAGCCAAATTATCGAAATTGGAAAAACTTTCAGAAAGCAGGGATTATAGGTCGGTCGCACAGGCTCTCGGAATCGACATTTCTTCTATTCTCGGAGAGCCTGTGTCGATATCGAAGCCTCGAAAATATCGCGATTACGGAAGCGGAATTAAAAAATTTGTCTCGAGCGATGGTTTTGTAATCCTTGTTGGTCGAAGTGCCGATGCTAATAACCGACTGACATTTCAGATAGCGGCAAAAGATGATATCTGGCTTCACGCAGAAAATATCAAAGGTGCTCATATTGTTATAAAACTCGCCGGTGCAAAAGATTGTCCGCGGAGAACATTAGAGCAAGCGGCATCTCTGGCGGCTTTCTATTCCGATGCGAAACATTCCGACCTCGTTCCTGTTGTCTATACCCGAAGGCGTTATGTCCATTCCATCAAAGGTAAACAGGGACTTGTGCGATTGGATAGAAGCGAGACGATTTTTGTAAAGCCGAAAAAATTATGAATCTAAATGTTGCCCGATGTATTGTCCCAGCGAATGGTCGTAGCCCAGATATACATAGTTCTTGTATTCGCCGATACGGAATTTCAAAATGTCGTTTTCGATATGACTCCACAGGCGAACCAAAAGTTTGTCGTGGCGATGTCTCGTAGGAGTTTCGGGTATCCAATCCCAATTTTTGCGTGCTATGCGTTCGGACATAACAGCGGGATGACTATCGAGAAATATTTTCAGATGGTCGGGGATACCGTAGTCGAATGGAATTTTTTCGGGTGCATTTCGCTTTAACGCCTCGCTTTCGCCGTGATGAACCGTATCGAGTGCTATCATTTTCTTCCGCATCTTCAATGGATTTCGCACCCAGCCATAATGGAAAATTTCCGCAGGGATATGAACAACGGAAAGTTTCCTGCCACCGATTCTGAAACCTTGAGCACTCTGCCAACTTCTGACCCCTATGTTATTCCTGACAACTCTGACCTCGCGACGATACCAGTGATGTGTCCATTGGTAATGCTTATAGTCTCCGAAAAAATGTTTGTAGTTGAAGAGAAATCCCTCGACTTTTTTGTCATCGAGATACTTTTCGCAAGCCTTTACGATAACAGGCAGATATTTTTCGTGAACCACCTCATCGGCTTGAAGGTAGAAACACCAATCACCTGTGCATCTATCGAGTGCGATATTTGTCTGGATTGCATTGGAGCGACCGTGAACGAAATCGTCGGGATTCCAAACTGTTTCGATGATTTTTATTTTAGGGTCGCCGATTGAACGAACGAGTTCGGTGGTGTCATCATCTGAATCGCCGCAGGCAACGATAAACTCGTCGACAATCGGAAGAGCAGATTTTATCGCCTCGACAATCGGATAGTCCAAAATTATCGCATTTCTAACGAATGAAAAACCTGATATTTTCATATTCTTTTCTCCATCGTATTTTTGTTCCGCTGTAAATAATATGCATTTGAATATTTAGTGAAAACATATATAAAATTTATCATCGCTATCTGGAAACCCTCTACGCCGTCCAAAAAGCCGAGTTTGATAAGAAAAGTTTTGAAAAATGCTGCGATAGGATGAACCAAAATTTTTGCGAAATTGACCTTTACATTATCTCGAACCATCTGCTCGGCAGAAAGATGGGCATAGCGAATTTGTTTATCGTAGAACGATTTGAAATCCGGTGCCGTATAGTGCAGAATTGGATTTTTCATCGAGGCGATTTTGCCATCGACAATCAAACCCTCGTGAACGAGATTATCCGAAAATTTAGCACAGTCTTTCCTGAACAATCGCACGACAGTTTCATTTCCCCAACCGCTATGTCTTATGAGTTTATCGATAAAAAAACTTCTGCGTGGAATTTCGAATGCACATATATTATCGAGATTTTTATCGTCGTTTATTGTGGCGATTATCTCATCAGCCAGTTTAGGCGATACTCGTTCATCGCAATCGAGCCAGAAAACCCAATCGTTCGAGCATTTTCGCAGTGCGATTTTTTTCGCCTTCGAATATCCTAAGTTTTTTTCGAGTGTGATAACTTTCGCACCAGATTTGCGAGCAATTTCGCCTGTATTGTCCTTACTGCCGTTATCCACGACGATAACTTCGTCGGCGAATTTCACAGAACCCACCGCATCGGATATATTTTTCGCCTCATTGTATGCGATTATTATAGTCGAGATTTTCATTTTTCTATATTAAATGTTCATTCTCAAGCCGAAATGAACGAGTCCATTTTTAAAATTTCTTCCCTCGCCGATTCCATATTCTATGGAGAAAACCCCCGCACCGTATCGGTATTCGATTCCTCCGCCGTATCCGAATTTCGTATGCCATTTTTCGTAATCTCGATAGCCGCCGACATCTGCAAATGGGAATATATGCACGCCAGAGATGGGGATGAACCTCGGCTCGATTGTTCCCCAGAATATTTTTGAACCTATGAACTGGTCCTCGCGGTAGCCTCTAAGATTTTTCCAACCGCCGAGATACTCCCATTGAGATTGTTGAGGTAAAATCGGCACGAGCCAACCCCAGCCGGAAATCTCTATCCAGAGTGAAAATAGTTTCCACCTAAACGCTGTCAACACTTTTCCCTCACCTTGCGAACCGAAATCTATCGTGTTTTCATCGCCCCAGTAGTGAATGTATTGACCCGTTGCACCGCCATTTAGATATATCCCCTCTGTGGGAAGTATCGCATCGTCGAGCGTGGAATATCGAGCAGAAAATTCGAGCCCGAAACTTTCGCCATCGGAAATGGAATTATTAGCCGAACCGGGAACAGTTCTATCTGTGATAAATCCTGTGTATAAATCTGTTTCGTATCCCAGCGGAATGAATACTCCCAATTTATGCTCTCGTTTGGTGTATGTGCTGTCCTTGATTGTCCATTTAGATGAGATTTGCGGTGAGATATTGGAATTCCACAGAAATGGCTCTCGGTATCCGATTTCGATTTCCCGATTTTTTTCGTATGCGGAAAGTGTAAAATTTATAATTCGCCCTGTGCCGTAGAAATTTCTTGTGGAAAACTGGATATCGCCAGAAATTTCATCGTCGGCATATCCCAGCAATCCCGAAACTGTTGTTGTCGGGATATCTTTCGCTCTGACGACGAGTGTCCATTTTCCCTGCGAATCCATTGCGGGATATGGCTCCGATGAGACCGAAACGATACGCATTTTGCGAAGCCGCGAAGTCGCCTTCTCGATGTCATTCCGTCTGTATAACTGCCCGCTGTGAAAAAGCATATAGTGTCGTATGACCGAACCTTTTGTTTTACCATCGATTTGTGCCTCGAGCCGTTGGAGAATGACCTTTTCGCCTTCATCTATGGAAAAAAGTAAGGAAACGCCGATTTTTTCGCTATCCGCGGATACAATCGAGACCGAGGTCGTGCAGGATGCGAATGGATAGCCATTATTTTCGAGAGCATCGACGAAAATTTCCTGTTGCTTTTCGATTTTCGATTTTCTTATAGTGTCTCCGACTCGATAGATAAGTTTTGGCATAGCGATTTGTTCGAGAGAGTCGGATATTTTAACAGAGATAGATTCAGCGATAGCGGGCTTTCCAAGTGTAATGAAAATCGTATCTCCACGAGTCGAATCTATTCGTGAATGCCAAAATCCATTGTTCCATAAAATTTGCGGGAACGAATCGTTCGGGAAATGCTCGAATTTCGCTGGCACACCGATTGCGATACCATATGTGAA
>CAYRNI010000028.1:1603-14291 GCA_964425665.1 uncultured bacterium | reverse complement strand
AAAAATGTTCGAGCGAGCGCAAAGAAAAGGATTACATCGGCTGTTCGGTGTTGGGATAGCGGTTCTGATAATTATCTGGGCAGGATTTAATGTTATAAATTTTGTTCAGTATTATCAATTTTACAACTTTGCCCGGCGCGATTTGGGCGAGAATCTCGCTTTGTTATCTCGCGTATTTGCCTCATCGATACCATCGGATTGGGTGGAACTCGCTAAATTAGATATGACCGACCTAACTAAGACCGACCCTACGAATCTAATCTACCGTTTTGTCGATGGAAAAAAAATATATTCGGTTGCGGTTCTTGATACGAATGGAAAGGTTATATTCTCTACGGATTCACAATTAGAGAAGGGTAAAATCAATCCATATTGGTCATCTGAGATGAAAACTATCCGCACCGCTGCATTAGGGATTCCGACATACGGCGGTTTGCGTAAGGTCGGTAAGAGATATTTACGGGTGGCGTTTGCACCGATAGTGGATCCATTTGGGGAAATCGTCGGTGTTCTCGGCATCGAGGCTGGCGCAAACTATTTCGGTCTTCTATCGACGCTCGAGCGCGGGCTCTGGCTATCTGCCATAGTCAGCGGTGTAGCGATATTATTTATTGTCATAATATTATGGTTCGGAAAAAGAGAACTCGAAAAACTATACAATCAGCTCGAACGAGCCGCTACTCTTTCCGGTATAGGTATGATGGCTGCAACTCTCGCGCACGAAATCCGAAATCCACTCGCCATTATAAAGAGTTCCGCCGAGGCGATACCTAATTCCTCTGATGAGGAAATCACCGAATTGGTGCAGTTTATAGATGAGGAAATCGATAGATTATCGGGTATAGTCGAAAGTCACCTCGCTGTTGCCCGCGGGCGAGAGTTTCCGAAAACACCCGCTCGACTTTCAGCGGTAATCGATAAAGTTATTCCCCGATACAGAGAGCAATTCGGTCAGCGTGGAATAGGTATTATCGTCGAAGTCGAGGATGACCCTGTCGTCCCGTATTCATTTTCATCCATTCGACAAGTATTATATAACATTATGGAAAATGCTGGAGCGGCGACATCGAAAGGTGGTGTTATCAGGATAAAAATTGGAAAGGATAGGTTCGATGGAAAGGAATTCGGTGTTATTTCGATTTCTGATACTGGAAAAGGTATTCCGCCGGACGAAATCGAGCATATATTCGAGCCATTCCACACTACGAAAAAGGAAGGCACGGGTCTCGGGCTTTTCATAGCGAAGCAGATTGTTCGAGGACACGGTGGAGATATTTTAGTCGAATCACAACAAGATGAAGGCACTACTTTTAAGATTTTGATTCCGAAAAGTCAATAATATATAAAAGATTTTATCCAATTAAATCGAAAATGAATAGAAAAAGTTTTTAAGTAAAAAATGATTAAAATTATAATTGCCAAACTTTTTGAGAATTTTTATAATTGAGGTTCAAAAGGGATAATAATGGGACAGAAAATATACAAAGGTATAGGTAGTGGTAGCGGTTTTGCTCTTGGTCCTGCGATAATAGTTCATCGTGGGGAGCTCGCTGTTCCTAAGGATAGTATTAAAAAAGGCGAGATTTCCCGCGAGCATAAACGTTTCCGCGATGCTGTCGAGATGACACGAAAGCAGCTCGATAGAATACGGGGTTCAATTGCGAAGGCAATGGGGGAGAAAGCTGCATCGGTTATCGATGCTCAGATAATGGTTTTGTCCGACCCTGCCTGTATAGATGAAACAGAAAAACTAATCGTGAAAAAACTCATCAACTCTGCCCACGCTTTTGACATCGTTATGCAAAGTTCCATCGAAGCTATGCTGGCATCGAACAACAATGTATTCATAGATAGAGTGCAGGATATTCAAGATGTTCGTCGAAGGTTGCTCGCGAATTTGCTCGGTCTAAAACATCAGGTAATTCCGATGCCGAAGAGAAAGTCGATATTAGTGATAAATCATCTCGCCCCTTCCGAGACCGCTCAACTTTTTGGAAGCAAGTATGTAGGTCTCGTTACCGAGGCGGGTGGGTTCACATCGCATATCGCGATTATGACGAGGACTATGGATTTGCCAGCGGTGCTCGGTGTGAGCAACATCACAGAGATTATTCCCGAGAATTCCACAGTAATTGTAGATTCTATGCTGGGACAAATAATTATCGAACCCGAAGATAATGTTCTGAAAGAGTATAAGAATAAGCAAAGAAAATATTTCCGAAGACGCAAATATTTTATGTCTGCGGTCGATAAACCCGCTATTACCCCGGATGAGCATAAGGTTACAGTGACAGCAAATTTGGAACTTCCCGAAGAAGTTTCTCTTGTGGAACATTACGGAGCTCAAGGTATAGGACTTTTCAGAACGGAATTACTCTATATTCAGAATGAGGAGTTGCCTAGTGAAGACGAACAGTTCGAGATTTATCGCTCGATAGCGAAGCAGATTTCGCCTAATTCTGCGATAATTCGCACCTTCGATGTCGGTGGAGACAAACTGGGAAGTTTGTTCCAATATCACTATGAGCCGAACCCATTTTTGGGTTTTCGCGCTATTAGGATAGGTCTAAAACACCCTGAAATATTGAGGACTCAAATTAGAGCGATATTGAGAGCATCTCATTATGGGAATTTGTTGATAATGTTCCCGATGATTGCTCTTCGCGAGGAGATGGTTTCAGCCAAAGAAATAGTTGAGAAAGTTAAGGAAGAACTTAGAAATGAGAAAATTAAATTCGATGAAAATATCCCTGTTGGTGCTATGGTAGAGGTGCCATCGGCGGCGATTTTATCCAGAGAACTCGCTCAAATATGTGATTTTTTCAGTATCGGCACGAACGACTTGGTTCAATACACTTTAGCTGCGGATAGAGGAAATCCGAGGGTAGCACATATTTACCAGACATATCATCCATCGGTGCTGAAACTTATCAAGTTCACAATAGACTCGGCGCATTATGCAGGGAAGTGGGTCGGTTTGTGCGGAGAGATGGCAGGTGAAATTCGTGCTGTCCCCTTGCTTTTAGGAATGGGACTCGACGAATTTTCCACTGTTCCCGCAAGAGTCCCAGTGGTCAAAAAAATAATTCGTTCGACTAATTTCCGAAAAGCGAGAGAGATAGCCGAGCAGGCACTTCGCTTCACAACACAGGATGATATTATTTCTTACCTCGACGAGCAAATTATAAAAATATTACCAGCAAATATGCTATAATAATATTGCTATGTTATACATATTATATAATGTATTATATTAAAATATTGTTGTAATTTATTGATATAACGGATATTATAAATATTATTACGCTGAGAGTTAAAAAATATTGGTGTTTTATAATATATCTTTTATCTTTCCTCGATTTGATTTTTTCCGTAAAGATTTGATGAAGGATAATATCGCTATGAGAGAGTTGCATATAGCATCGGAGAATTTCGCTGGTGTTCCGTATTCACTTGTGCGAACCGAAAGATTGGCGGGAATCGATTCCGATATAATTACATTGATGCCATCGAAATATGGGCATCCACAGGAGAAAACATTGGATTTGCCGTTGTTTTCAGGAAGAATCGTGAAATATTTGAGGAAATGGACAAAAAGCTCGGCAACAGTAGATAATACTCGGTATAAAGGCGTCCAAAAACCTCCGATATGGAATCCATCATTATCCGGAAAGTATTTATTTTCCATAAGAGATAAATTGTGGGAGCATAAGTTATTGAATAATAACATAATACAGTCCCTCGATAACTACTCGGCTATAATTCTCGATGGTGGAGTTGGTTTCTTGCGCTCGGGGAAATTTGTTCTCGAATGGACTGAAAAGCATAAAAATCTTATAACGATATATTATGGTAGCGAACTTAGAAAACGAGGCGTGATAAAGGAAATCGATGATAATGCGAAATATGTTTTCACATTCGAGTTCGACCACACATTGATTCATCCGAGAGCGAAATTTTTATTTTATCCATTTTTTGCCGATGATATGCCGAGTGCGGAAAAAATCGACGATGGCAAGATAAGAATCGGTCATTCGCCCACGAGACGCTCGACCAAAGGAACAGAAATAATTTTGGATGTTTTGAAAAAATTATCGAAAAGGTTTAAAAATATCGAAATCGTTCTAATCGAGAACTTACCATACGATATTGCCTTGCGTAAGAAATCGGAATTGGATATATTTATAGACCAATTGGGTGAACTCGGATACGGCATCAGCGGTCTCGAATCGCTCGCTATGGGAATTCCGACCGTTTGCCAGATTTTGCCGGATTTTGAAAAATTTTTGGGCGAGCATCCATTTGTAAATGCCGACGAGCAAAATCTCGAAGATGTATTGATGGAACTAATCGAAAGCCCACAGATGCGAACAGAATTCGGCGAGAAGGGAAAACTATGGGTGCGTAAGGTTCATAATCCCGTGGATGCTATCGAACCGTTGCTCGAAACATATCGAGAGGAAGGATGGATTTAATGATTTTTACAAATCGAAGTATTTTAAAAGTTTCGATGATGACCTTGCTTATACTTATCGTATCGAATGTTGCCTTCGGAATAGATTTTACATTCGATATTTCTACCGAACAAAATTCATTCGTAATAGAAAATGAGAATAATTCGATTTCAATTTCATTAAAGCCGTATGGCATAGCACCTGAAAATGGCTCACCCGATATAGAATATAGGATTTTGCAATATCTTCTGCCTCAAAGCGAGAGGGCGATTTCTCTGAGAATAGTAGAGAATATTTGTGAAACACTTTCGATTGGAAAACCTCCGCAAGTTATGAATTCCATTCCATTGAACAGCAACTCAGAAAATACTGATTCAGTGAAAATATGGGAAAGTGGAAAATTTCCGAAAGAATGTATCGAACTTGCTAAGTCGGAGCAACTTATGGGTTTTTCCATCGCGACGGTTAGGTTTTATCCCATAACATATCTTGGAGATGGGAAATATTTATTACACAAACATATAAAGTTTGCACTCGAAACGGATTCGATAAAATCATATATGCCTCTCGTTTCGACATCGCTGGCTGAGAACATAAGAAAAGAGATTATTTCATCGGTCTGTGAGAATCCAGATATGTTCGAATATAGCAGTCCACAAATACTCGATTATTCCGATGATAACTATCATATTCCGCCTTTGCCGGGAGATAGTCCCGCAGATTTTCTAATTTTGACAGACGACCAACTTATTTCATCCTGTAAAAAATATCTGGATGAAACAACCGATGGATTCAGGACGAGGTTCGTATCTGTCGATAGTATATATTCGTTTTATACTGGTGTCGATAACCCAGAGAGAATACGCAAATTTCTTCAGGATGCCTATCGCGACTGGGGTATTTTGGCGCTGCTTTTCGTCGGAGATTATACTCACATCCCTGTGCGATATATCACGGCTCAGGATTTTGCGGGGCATATTGTCGAGACGCCATCCGATATCTATTATTCTGCAATCGATGGAACAATGAACTCAGACGGCGATGATGAATTCGGTGAATCTCCCGATGATGACCTCATCCCTGATGTATTGTTTGCTCGACTCCAAGTATCCGATACTAACGAAATTGCTATATATTCGCAAAAACTCGATTATTATCGTTTTAGCAGCCCTCCGCCGTTTTTCGAGAAAATATTATTTATCGGCGGGAGTATTCACACATCGGGAACTGACAATACAGGTGCTGTTAAAAAGCAGAGTATTTTGAATGAAACTAGACTCGATTCGGTTTTCAATATCACGAGAATGTATTCCAATTATACGGAATGTGGTGGAGATATCGAGTTAACCGCCGATAATTTCGTATCCCTTTTGGACAGTGGATATTTTTTCATCAATCACTACGACCACGGGAATCAGATAAATATTTCTATGGGTTCGAGAAGCGGTGGAGGCGGTTTGACTCTATACGATGTCGCATCGTTGAGCAATCGATATTACCCGCTGATGTATACTTTCTCCTGCGATGTTAATCGTATCGACACGGACAACATAGCGAGAAGATGGGTTGTAAATTCATCTGGCGGTGGAATCGGTATGTTTGCTCACGCAAATACTGCCTGGGTATCGGAAGCCTATATGGATAATTTTTTGTGGCATATTTTCTGTGAGGACAGACCATTGTTCGCAGGCGAGTTACTTTCGATATGGCAAACGAGACTCGCTGGGCGACCATACGATATAGCTATATCAGGATTTTCGGGACATCCATTGATTCCTTTTCCGACAAGGATACCCGACTCTCTTGCTATTTCTTTTTCCCCGACATCGCTATCGGCGAGCGATACTCTTTTGAATGTTCATATCGATGGCACATTGACCGATTCCGTTTTGATTGCATTAGCGGGGAAAAATAAAATTCTATATCGCAATTTTGTCGATTCAAATGATTTTACCATACATTTTCATCTTTCGGATGAGGATACTGTTTGGCTTACGGTATATTCCTTTCCGATGCAAAAATTTTCTATTCCGATAAATCCGGCATATTCGAGGTTCGTATATACAATCGAAGCCTCGTTGCAGGAGTTGTGGGGCGATGGTGATAGTATTATCGAATCGGGCGAGGTTTTCAGTCCAGTGTGGAAAATTGTTAATAGCGGATTTCTTGCTTTTGATGGTTATTCAAAAATCGAAATTCCATCGCTTGGCATCGTCGATTCTTCTGCTGTATCTATTGCTCACGGTGAAACACTGACCCTGTATGGTGATACTTGTTGGCTAACAGATTCTATCGGCGAGCCTGTTTCGGTTGATATTATCACGAAAAATAATGGAAGAGCTGATACATTCACATCCACTATTGCGGGACCATCCGTCGAGCCGATTCTTTTGATTTTCCGCAATCTCGATGGCGATTTTCCCGAGCCGGGCGATTCTGCCCGATTAGGTATCGTGCTAAAAATTCCCTCTGCGGGCAATATTTTCGAAAGTTTTGCTTCGCTTGATGCTTCGTTCGATATATCGCCGGATTCACTACCTATCGATGATATTCCGTTCGGTGGGCTCGATACATTGTGGTTCGAATTCATCGTGCCGGAGGATTTTGCCGGCGAACTACCTATCGGATTCGAGGCTGGAAATGCTATGGTGAGATTTCGGTATAATTTGCTTCTCCGTGAACCGCATCCGCCTGATTCTATATGGATTTCACCGAGTAACGATAATATCACTGTGCTTTGGAGACCGCCCGTTGACAGTTCGGTAAAAAATTATCTTGTTCTTCGCTCTCCGACAGATTCGGGGGAATTCGAGCCGATAACACCCGAACCGATAAGTAATGCCAGATTTACAGATAACAACATCGATGGATTTTATAGTTTTTATTATAAAATAGTTTCTGTGGATACTTTTGGTAATGTCGGTATGCCTTCGAATTCTGTATATGGTTGGCTTACGCTCGCTTCTCTGCCTGGATTTCCAGCAAATTTGCCGCTCGGCGTTTGGCCTCGTGCTGCTCCTGTTCTTCTCGATGCCGATGGCGATGGAATAAAGGAAATTTATGTTGCCGATATCAATGGAAATCTATGTGCATTTCATTCTGATGGCACAGATTTAGTCGATACGAGCATCGATGTGGACCCGATACTTTCGACAGGGATGCCTTTCAATTGGGGTTTTTGGTCATCGCCCGCCTGCGCCGATATAGATAACGATGGAACTTGCGAGATTGTTCTCGCAGACAGAGCGAATGTATCCAGCAGATTATTCGTAATAGACCCTTATGGAAATCCCAAACCTGGTTTTCCGATAAACACCGGATATTCCACTCTCGCGACGATTGCCCTCGCGGACCTCGATGAAGATGGTTATATGGAAATTGTCCAACTCGCTGAGGTCTCGAAGTTGCTAATATATCGGTGTGATGGCACGCCATATATCGGCGATAATTTCATTGTGGATAGTATGCCCGAATGTGTATCGGGTCCCACTTATTCCTCGCCAGCCGTTGCGGATATAGATGGCGATGGCAATATCGAAATAATTGCCGGTGCAGGACTCGATTCATCCGGGCAAGGTTTAATATATGTCTGGTCGTCGGATGGTTCTCGCAAACACGGATTCCCGATAACAGTTCCTGATTACGCTTGGGGAGCACCAGCGGTCGGCAATCTCGATGACAATTATAATACTCTCGAATTCGCCATTTATGTAAATGCGAAAGGGCTTTATGCCTTCGATTGCGATGGCAATTTACTTCCTGGATTCCCAATAGGGCAGGATACTATAGGCTCCGATGGTGATGTCGGAATAAGAACTTCTGCTCTTGCCGATTTCGATGGCGATGGAAGATGCGAGATAATTTATACTTCCGCGACACAATTGAATGTGATAAGCCCTGATGGTGTAATGGAGACGGGTTTTCCGATTTATTATGGAAATCCTCATTGGTCTGGACCTTTGGTCGCAGACCTCGATGCCGATGGACAACTGGATATTCTGACACCGAACGATACGAAATTTTGGGCATTTACATCGGATGGTGAACCTGTTATGCCGGGGTTTCCGATTACAGCGCAAGTAGGATTGAGTTCTCCCGCTGCAATCGACGATATAGACGATGATGGCTATCTCGAAATCGTTGCCCCAGCATTGGATAGTAAATTATATATTTGGCGGACGAATTTTTACACCGATTCGGTTGAATCGTCGTGGAGTTTTTTCCGCGCAAATCAGAGACGAACGGGCGTATTAGATTTAAGAACAGATAGGATAAATGATAAGCCGCAGATGCCGAATTCATTCGCGATGAATGTCTATCCGAATCCATTTAATTCATCTTGTAAAATCACCGTGAATGTGGGGGCGAACGGTGTTCTCCCGACAATAGAAATCTACAATATTCGAGGAAATATCGTATATGATTTCTGTGGGAGAGGTCTCCCGACCTCGATTATCCCTAAGACCTCCGATGATAATTCGTTAGAAAATCGACATCGGGGGATGTCTCCTACAAATTACCAATTTATCTGGACGCCGGATGCATCGATTTCATCGGGGATATATTTAATCCGTGCATCGATGGGTGAGAAGGCAATTGTGAGAAAAGTGCTCTATTTAAGATAGAACTTGAATTATAATTTGAAATTATTATACTAAATTATGTTAATTTATGAGGTGTAATGATGAAATTTATCATTTTGCTTTTATGTTCGATATTTTCTATTGTTGCATTCGGGCAGAATGTTTCGGTTCATCGCGAGCAAGAAATAATGTTCGGTGATTCACTTTTTCATCACGGCGGACCGACTATACATCCGAAATCTGCGAAGGAATTATCGCATATCGTATATGGTTTTGTGCCATATTGGGAGCGAAGTTATAATTGTCCTCGCTGGGATTTGGTCAGCAGAATCGCATATTTCAATTGCACTGTCGGTTCGGATGGTTCTATAACCGCCACAAATTATTGGTCCGATGCAGCTGTGGTGGATTCTGCACTATCGAATGGTGTAGCGGTTGACCTTTGCATAGCGCAATTCACAAACTCTACAATCAATTCGCTGATTTCCAGTGCCTCGGCGAGGGCGAACTGCATTCACAATTCCATAGAGGCGATGCTCGCTCGCGGAGGAACAGGAATAAATATAGATTTCGAACATCCGAGCGCAGGATATGGCGATGAACTCGTGACTTTCGTTTCTGAATTTCGGGAAAGCCTCGATGCTCGCGGTTATGGGTATTGGCTATCTATATGTCTTCCATCGGTGGATTGGAGCGATGTCTATTTCACCGACCAATTGAAAAATTATTGCAATGCGATGTTTATAATGGGGTATGGCTATCATTGGAGTGGTTCTGCATATACCGGTGCTGTGGATCCGCTCGATGACCCAACAGAAACATACGACCTCGCTTATTCTGTAAATCATTATATTACTCAGAGCGGCGCACCAGAGAAAATTATTCTCGGACTTCCTGCATACGGATACGATTGGCCCTGCGATGGTCCCGATAAAGGGGCATCGACAACAGGCTCTGGCTCCGCTGTAATCTACATAAATGCAATCGCAAATGCGGAGACATACGGAAGACTTTGGGATACCGATGCCTCGTCGCCTTGGTATCGCTATGGCAGTTGGAATCAATGCTGGTATTCAGATTCTACATCTCTTTCGATGCGGTATCAGTATGCAAAGGACCATTATTTGCTCGGAGTCGGTTGGTGGGCATTGGGCTACGATGATGGCGACCCGGCATTTTGGGGTGCTGTCGAAGAGAAATTCGGTGATGCCGCTGGAATCATAGTCGACGATGGCGACCCCGAATTCAATTGCGACTGGGATAGTTGGAATGCTGGTGCATATCCATCATCGGGATGGGACAACGATTATATTTGGGCGGATGCAACGGATACGATAGAGGATTGGGCTCGATGGACACCTACATTGCCAGATTCGGGGGTCTACGATGTCTATATGTGGTGGCTTGCAGGCTCGAACCGATGCGATAGCGTCTTCGTCAGAGTTTTCTCTACGGAAAATGATTCTATGCTTATATCACAGAAAGGCTCAGGTGCGATGTGGAATTATCTCGGAAGGCATAGGTTTTCGGCGTCGGGAACAGAATATGTGAGCATCGGCGATAGAACCGCGACAAATGGCGATGTTATAATAGCCGATGCTGTCAAATGGATTTATGTCGGGGAAATAGATACTACTATCGATGACCTCGACCCGACATTCCATAACTATGGTGATTCTGTCTGGTGGCGTGAGGTCGATGGCGGATACGATGGACATTTCTACTGGACGAATTCCACCTCGCATTCATACGATGTATGCTACGCAGAATGGTATCCGATTTTGCCAGGACCCGCCGAATACGAGGTTTTGGTTTATATACCGGAGAGTAATGCTCAGGCGGATGCAAGATACAGAATTTTTCACGCCGGCAGCGAGGATACAGTCGTCATCGACCAGTCGTCGTATTCGAGTGAGTGGGTCAGTTTGGGAACATATTATTTCGATAATGTTCCGCAGGAAAAGGTTTATCTCGGCGATGCCACAGGTGTTACAGGGGAAAATATCGCTGTCGATGCGATAAAATGGCATAACACTGGATTATTCGCTGAGGACAATAGAAGTGTTGTGCCGAAGGAATTGGAAATTTTTGCATATCCAAATCCGTTCAATTCCTCTTGTGTCATCGCTGCACCTGATAATGCGGAAATCACGATATACGATTTGCGGGGAAATGTTGTATGGGCGAGGACACCTCGCTCTGTGCAAAAGGGCAAGGAAACCGCTTCTCTACAAAAGCGAACATTCATCTGGCATCCTGATAGAACCGTTCCATCGGGAATATATCTCGTTCGAGCAGCGACAGAGGATGGTAGTAAAATCTCGAAAAAAATAATATATATGAAATAAAGTTGTATTAATCTCCAAATTATATAAAAATCGTTTTCCGATTTTCCCGATGATTATATCTTGATTATATGAAGTTCAAAATCATTACATTCTTTTCGATTACAATGTTATTTTTCGTTCTGAGTGCTGGCGAATTAGAGAATATTCGTTCAAAAATCTCTATGGTCAATTCGCAAATAGATAGTTTAAAAACTCTCGAGGGCGAATATTCCGCTAAAATCGATGCGATGGATAGGAAACTCGCTCTATTTTCCGATATGCTCGATAGACTTTCTGATGAGAAAAATCATCTAACTAAAAGTATAACTATTTTGAAAGATTCTGTTAAAATTCAGGAGAGAAGTTGGAAAAGTCATCAAAAATTCTTATCCGAGACACTGCGGCAGATGTATATTACTGGAAGGACATCTGGCTGGGAGTTAGCTCTTTTTTCGGATAGTCTGGATAACTTTTCTGAGGGACTTGTCTATCTCGAAATACTCGCCGATGCGAGAAATCAAAGAATAGATATCGCTCGAAAAGCCTATGAGAAATATTCCTATTTGGTTGAAAAATTGAACCGAAGTAAAGATTCGCTCGAAAATATCTTGTTTATGCAGAAATCGAGCCGTGATTCGTTGAAATCGCTCAGGCAGAAGCAATCGAAATTATTGGCAAAAATTCGCTCGGACAAAAATTCGAGATTGTCATTGCTTTCGACCTTGGAGAAATCCCTTAAAGAAATCGAAAAGAGACTTGCGCAGGAAAAATCTGGTGGCGGTAAATTTCTCGCTCTAAAAGGAAAATTGCCCTGTCCTCTCGGAGAGAAATGCAAAATTCTTCGTGGCTTCGGTCCTGTTAAGGATAAAACTTATGGCACAGTTTTCAATAATCCTGGCGTAGATTTCGATGCTGCTCCGGGACAAAAAGCATACTCTGTTGCAGATGGTTCTGTTTCCGATGTCGTATGGTTGCCCGGGTATCAATATGTCGTGATAGTCAATCATAGCGGAAATTTCTATACTATATACGGCAATTTGGCGAGTGCTACGGTTAAAAGAGGAGATAAGGTCAAAAAGGGAGAAATTCTGGGCAAAGTATCCTCAGATAATTGGCTCGATAAGAATCCTCGCCTTCATTTCGAGATTCGGCACGGGAAGAAGAAAGAAAATCCGATTCACTGGCTCGGGTAAATGGTGAGTGCAAGTAAATTGATGCTGATTTGTTTAACAGGGAGAAAATTTGGATTAGACTTTTATCATAGAAGGAGAACTAAATGGTTTGGCACATTCAATAACATAAATAGTGCCAAAAAACTAATAAC
>CAYRNI010000028.1:0-1503 GCA_964425665.1 uncultured bacterium | reverse complement strand
GTTCGGTGGGTGTTATGTGGAAATAGTAATTCATCGAAAAGGGGGGTGCAAATTGAGAAGCATCAGTATCCTTATGTTGTCTTTTTTTCTGGTGTGTTCCCTTGCCTCCGCGGAAATGAAAACCTGGACCGGGAGCGAGGATAATAGTTGGCACAATCCGAACAACTGGGACCCGCCGGGTGTTCCTGGACCTGGTGATGATGTAGGTATTCCGTCCGGTTCAAATTGTGAAATCAACGAGGGAGACGCTAATTGTAACAATATAATGAACGATGGGAACTTGTCCATCAATGGCGGCAATTTGAATTCCAATGGAGACTTTGTGAATAACGGGCGTACAGAGGTAGAGAATGGAAATGCGAATGTAGGTGGAAATATGGAAAATAATTCCGATTTCAATTCTAACAATTCGAATGTTGATGTAGGTGGAGAGGTGGAAAATAATAGCAGAATGAATTTGAACAACAGCGATATGCACAGCGACCGTATGAGAAATAACGGTGATATGGATATGTCCGGCGGGAAATTTGAAACTGATACACATTTTGATAACTATGGCAATATGGATATGTCTGGTGGAGAAATTGAGGCAGGAGGTAATATCAATAACAGCGGTAATATGAATATATCCAATGGCGATGCCACTGCCGATGGCAATTTTACTAATAATGATAGCTTAAATCTTGACAATGCGAGAGCGGAAGCTGGCGGGGACTTTAATAATACTTCTGATGGAAATATTGAAATGTCGGGGAGGAGTAATATTGGTGGGGTTAATGATGTAAACAATGAAGGAAATATCGGCGGGGTTGGGAATAGCGATGTAAGAATATATGGGCGAAATGTCAATAATAGCGGACGTATATCGGGTAGTCCTGTCGGGGGAAATGTAGCCATAACTGCACTTATTACAGTTGAAAATAATAGTGGTGGGCAAATTATTGGAGGATATAATGAACTTGCTGGAGGCGCTGGTGGAGATGTGATAATCATAGCAAATAACATTCGTATACATCAAGGTTCTGATATTCTGGGAGGAGCAGGGCAGGCAAAAGGGGGAAATGTAAAACTAATTGGAAAGTGTCAATCGGTTATTGAAGGGGGACAAACGAAAGGCGGAAGATACACTTCAAAAGGTGTTGGTGGAAGTGTATACATTTATTCTGACAGCGTATATTTTTCCTTCACAGACACCCTCGATTCCGTATATTCTGATTATTGTTTCATTAAAGGAAATTCAATTGTTTTCGACACACTAAATCACGGGTGGAGTTTTTATCAGGCTCGCTTTGTCGTCGCCACCACATACGGCGGTTTCGCCGACTTCTCAAATCTTAACACAACCTGGTCGATTTTTTCGTCTTATTCGGATTCAGAATATGTGATATTCAGCAACGACAGGCGTCTTCCAGACTCGAGTCTGCAGGTGTTTGCCTTTGGCATAACTCCCGAAGATACATCAGATGCGGACACTACGATACTCAAAGAAGCATATATGTATCA
>CAYRNI010000027.1:18279-19855 GCA_964425665.1 uncultured bacterium | reverse complement strand
TGTCTGCGATGTTAATTTTTTTCAGTTTTGTTGTTTATGGTCAGATGATTGGTAGCGTTTCGCCATCATCAGGAGCGCAAGGCGATAATCTAACTATAACGATTTTTGGCGGTGGCTTTATGGATACTCCTACAGCGGATTTTGGCTCTGGTATTTCGGTTATATCGGTAACTTATTTTGCGCCGTCTCTAATAAATGTGAACATTTCCATCTCTCCCACGGCGGCGCTCGGTTTCAGAGATGTGATTGTTGAAAATCCTGGAGGAGGTGCGGATACACTTCACGATGGTTTCGAGGTAGTCGCCGAGACCGACCCGCCATCGGTATTTCCCATATTTCCACCGCATTGTGGAATGGTAATCTCCTGTCGTGATACAGCAATAATAATCGGTCTCTCCGATGAGAATGGTATCGATGACACGACGCTTCAATTTATGGTGGACGGAATAACTTACACATCATCCGACCCCGAGGTTGTGATTTTGGGCGATACACTTCTCTATTTTTTCCCGATGGATTGGTTCACAGATGGTGATACGGTGGATTTCTCTGTTCTGAGAGTTGCGGATACTTTTGGAAATGTCGCGACGATGCCGCTCGTGTGTAGTTTTATAGTCGATACATTGCCTCCAACAATCACTGAACCTGTGCCACCTATGAACACGAGTATCCGCGATTTGACCCCGACTATACTGATTCCGCTTACGGATAATATCGCGGGCGTCGATAGCACATCTTTCGAGTTGACCGTTATAACCCCAGATGACGATACTCTCGTCTACCATTATGGCGATATGCCGCTTACTTGGGATAGAGATACTCTCGTATGGGAAGCAGGTATAGCAGGACTTTCATTCGAGGAAAACGATACGATAACGGTTTGTCTTTCGGTCGGCGATTTGGTCGAGGATGACGGCTGCGGAGCAAATAGTATGGATACTTGCTGGATTTATTGGTTTCATGTTCCACCACCTGCTGATGTGGATTTGATTATCGACCGGATTTATACCGACCAATTTCCGTTGGTATCAGCATTCTGTCTGGTTATGGACGAATACGATAATACAATCGAAGGGCTCGACGAAAGCAATTTCACTGTCGATGAGGATTACGGTGCGAGCTGGGTAAATCAATATCCGATAATCGCTTATCTCCGTGGTGGTGGCGGAATGGCTGACATCGTATTCTGCGTGGATATTACTGGCAGTATGTACTCTATGATGGACGATGTTGTCGCTGGATTAGGAGATTTTGCCGAATCGCTTGCTGTTGCTGGAATTTCATATCGCTTAGGGCTGAATTCTTTCGGTGATAGCGTTTATTTCCCTTATGGATATAATTTAACAGGGGATATTTCGACCTTCGAGACTTGGGTTTCAGGGCTTTCGTTCGGTGGTGGTGGTGATGGTCCTGAATGCTCTCTCGATGCTATTATGGAGGCTCTCGATTCGATGAATTATAGATATGGTGCAACGATTGTTATAATTATGGTAACTGATGCACCACCTCATTATATCGGAAGTCCCTGGGAGTGGAGCGTAACACCGCCGGAGCCATCACATTATACTCCCGAACA
>CAYRNI010000027.1:0-18179 GCA_964425665.1 uncultured bacterium | reverse complement strand
CGGCGGATTGCACTATGCGAAATGTAAAAATTAAAGTAGGACTGGAGGGATTATATGGTCCTATTTCCGACGAGGACGAAAGTCAATATTTAGCTCCTTGTTCCCCTGTGGCGACGATTATAGAGCCGTTGCCCGATACCTGGACATCGGATTCACTTCAAAAAATTAAGATGAGTTTCGCAGAGCTCGACGATTCTATCAATTCGTCATCGATACTGTTTATGGTAAATGGTTCTATATATTCGGTTTGGGGTTCGCCGCAATTGACATACACTCATCCATTTTTGAACTGGACTCCGATAACTCAGTTCACGAATAACCAAATGGTCGGTGTGGAATTGGTCAGACTTATGGATTCTCAGGGGAATCTTCCTTTCACGGGTCCAATACACTGGAATTTTAGGGTAGATTTGATGCCGCCGAGAGTTGCGAATAGAACACCTGTCCCCGATGAAATTGTAACGAACCATCAACAGCCGATTTGTTTCGATATCTGGGATGATGAATCGGGACTTAATTGGGATGCCTTACTTGTGGGGATAGATTGTGCGGAAAGTAGGTTGCATTGGCCCCCGCTCCTTACGACACTTTCCTCGACTAGTCCCGGAGTTACAATTACCGGCGACCATTTCTGTTGGGACCCATCCGTAGAGGGATTTACATTCAAAGATAGAGATACTGTTTGCATAACACTGCTGCGTGTTTTCGATAGCCCCGATTATGGCGAGCCGAACGAATTACCCGATTCTCTGCAAAGATGGTGTTTTTATATTCCCGATGACGATACGCTCTGTCCCGAATTTTCCGTTCCATCGCCGGATTCGACCACTCAACTGCCGACAAATATTCCATTCACGATAGAGGACACGATTACGGATGAATCTGGTGTTTGGACTGCCTGGGTCGAATACGACACCGATGGTTCTGTGGATGATGGGACATTCGATACCGTGTCGATGACATTGATTAGCGGTGATTTGTTCTCTGCTGGACTACCGGGGCAAACAGAGATGGTAGATTTTGTCTATCGAGTTTGTGCCTGCGATGCCGACAGCGATAACGGCGATTATACCGATACAGCGTGCTGTTGTTCTGATATTATGGTTTTAAATTTTGGCTTCGGACCACAGGCTGAAATAATTTATCCCAAGCAAGATTCCACATCGACGAACAGAGACCAGGAAATCGTGATGCGAATTTTCGATGACGATGTGGGTGTGGATACGAACACGATTCAACTCGAGGTGGCGGGGAATATATACGGTTATAATTCGACGAATTTCGACTATGTGGTGGATACGATGAAATTTATTCCTCCGCCTTCCGCATATTTTACGGATGGTGAGTCTGTCGAAGTTGCTCTTCTATCTGCTGATGATTTGGCAGGGAATCATCTTCGTGGCGGTCCTTATCGCTGGAAATTTTTCGTGGATTTAACTCCGCCTGTCGTCGAAAACACAGACCCAATCGAAGGACAAATTATCGAGGACGACCATTACGATATCGTATTCGATTTGAACGACCGCTGGCGTCGAGTGGATTCATCGACAATCTCCATCGCAATAACAGGAATTGGTGCTGAGAGAACATTTAATTATGGAGACCCTGGCGTTGTTTGGAATCCGACATCGGAAGTTGTAAGATTGATACCCGAAAATGCCGAACCGGAACTCGTGTTCCCTAATGGCGATACAGTATGTGCTACAATCACTTGTTCGGATATTCCTCCCGACTACGGCATCGCAAATAATATGGCAGAATTTCAATTGTGTTTCATATTTTCGATAAGCACCTGCGATTGCCGTCCAACTGTGCTTACACCTAACGGCGATGGTATCAACGATGTAGCCTATTTCCAGTATCCGAGGATGCTATTTGGACACGGGATAATACATATCTACGAGATGGGCGGCGAAGAAATCTGGACATCGGAAGAAGGTGCTACCACATGGGATTGCCGTTCATCGACGGGTCATATAGTTCGCGCAGGTATCTATATGTATTCTATCGAAGTTGATGACGAAACAGTTTGTAGTGGAAGTCTTACTGTGGTTAGGTAATCAGTTCGAAAGGGAATCGTTAAATTGCATATTAAATTTTATTTGAAAATATTTTTTATCACGATATTCTTGTCGGGTAGTTTCGTATATGCACTCGGCATAGGTGCTACTGAAAGTAAGGTTTGTATTTTCGCGGACGATGGCGGAGAAATGACTTACGAGAAGCTTCGACTGGTTAATCCCAATGAAGTGCCGAGGAATATTTCGATTGTTAAGAAGAGAAGTGAAGGAGATGGCAGTTTTCTACCACTGCCGAATTTAGATTGGGTGGAAATAAATCCGCAGGCAGTAGTTGTTCCTGCAAATTCGAAAAGTGAACCTATTAAAATCACGATATCGGTTCCGGATAGCGATATTTATTTGAATAAACGATTTGTATTCGATTTGATTGTTCAGCCTGGTAATACGGGAGCATTCGTAGCAGGACTTGTGATTCCTGTCTATATTACGACAGTGCCATCGCGAAAAATTCCCCGATTTTGCGATGGTTGTGGATTATCGATTTATCCAAATGTGTTAAAAATTGAAAACGGAATCGATTCTATTTGCATTGTCAATTGGAGTTCGGACACGGCGAGATTGGAAATCGGATGGAATCGACCAGGACAGAAAGGTTGGCAGGATGCATTGATGATTATGCAAAGAGTTATGACGGCATATATACCTATCGATAAAGAATTTATTATTGAACCGAATGGGAAGAAAAAGATTTTTATTAAACCTCTTGCGTTTCCTGGCAGAGGCAAATTATATTTCAGCGGTAAAAATGGGCTGAAGGACTTTTTAAACATAGAATGGGGGAATTTTGATAGATAGGGTAATAAAAGGTTCTATTGTTGCGGTAGCAGGGATTTTACTTTCATTCAGTTCGGTTTTTGCTCAATATAGTCTCGCGGATAGTGTAAAAATTCAAATCACGATAGCATCTTGTCCGATGCAATTCGAGATAGATAGTCTTCCCAGAAATCCTATGGCTGGCGGAATGCCTGAGCAAGATACTTTCTGGATGTGGTGGGAATATGAGGGTTTTCATGATATATACCCGGATAAACTCAAGTGGGAAACAATATACATTGTCGGTTCGCGAGTGCGAGATGCCGGTGGCACTCCTGTGGAACCACCTCAGATGCAGGCAATCATTGTGATAAATACAGGATGTCCACCGTTGGATTTTGAATTATCGACTTATGCTAAAAGTCTGCCGGACACCCCAATACCAGATTCCTCGTGGTGGGAGCCCAATGATACCAACAAGGTCGATAGAAACAAATATGTCCTTCAAGCGCTTGCGACAGGCTATGGCACACCGAGATTGATGTGGGCTGATTCCGTGAGATTTCAGACTCCAGATGCGTATTATTGGGTGGTTAGAGATACATTACACCCGAGAATGATTAAAGATTCCGTTTTGGCAGGGGGTTATATAGGTTATTTTTATAGTGAAGACCGTTTAGGTTTCGATGAAATCCCAACAATAGATTCCCACGGAGTTAACATATCGAAATTTGTTCCAACATCTCCCGATACAGCCAATAGCGTATTTTTCCTGCATATGGCTCTGACTACACCTTCGGTTATGACAGGCTATTTGCCGGGAGCACAATTGAAAGGTTATATTATCCTTGTGATAAGAGCGAGAGTGCGTGGAGAATAATATTATGTAATCGAAACACGATACGGATTAGAGTTTTTAGATAGATAGGTATGCGTGAAGCAGGCACACCTGAGGATATTCCATTTCCAATTTTTATATTTTTCCATATTCATCATTAAAATATTTTGACAAATAATTTCGTTTAATTTCGATTGATTATTTAGATTCACCTTATAAATTATCCTGTGTGAGACGGTATTTTATCATAATTTTGGCGGTTGTTTCATTTTGCCGTTCGGCTGAAATTCTGACACCCTGGGCGATTATCACAGAGCCGGGTGTGGGTGGACATTTCGGCTGGTCGATTGCCGCAGGCGACTTTAATGGGGACGGCTTGCGAGATGTCGCTATCGGCTCGCCATTCTCCGATGCTAACGGATACCGCAGCGGTGCTGTCTATGTGTATATCGCTCCCGATTTCTCCACACCGGCGGTTATTATTCCCGGTTTGCATACGGAAGACCAATTCGGTATATCCGCCGATAATGCTGGCGATTTCAATGGCGATGGTTTCGATGATTTGCTCGTCGGCGCGAATGTCGTCGATGATATTGGCGCAGCATATATTTTCTACGGTGGACCATCCTTCGATTCGATTCCCGATATCGGTTTCGATGGCGAGAACTATGTCGATAATTTCGGTTTTTCCTGTGCCGGTATCGGCGATGTGAACGGCGATGGTTTCGATGATATTATAATCGGTGCGCTTTACAGCGATGAACTCGGCGACCGAACAGGCAAGGCATACATATATTTCGGTTCGTCGTCGCCGGATACGATTGTGGATATTGCGCTTATCGGTCTCGATGAAAACGACGATTTCGGCGTGGATTTGGATGGTCGTCTGGATTTCGACAACGATGGTATTCCCGATATATTAATCGGTGCGGTTCAGGCGGGCGACCCGTTCGTAAAAACTGGCGAGGCTTATGTTTTCACAGGCGATAGACTTTTGCTCGGTGCGACTGTCCCCGAGTTCAAATTTCACGGCGAATTTCCGTTCAATTTTTTCGGCGGGACAGTCGCTGCACTCGGCGATATAAATGGCGATGGTTTCGACGATGTCATCTCGGGAGCATACAACTATGCTAATCCGCTCGAACCCGATACCAGTGTCGGCCGTGCTTATGTGTATTTCGGCAAATCGGGAACGAGTTCGCCGTTCGAAATCTCAGATATGATTATTTCAGGAAGAAGAAATTACGATTATCTCGCTGGAACAGTCGGCGCTCCTGGCGATGTGAACGGCGATGGTTTCGCCGATTTCGCCGTTTCGGCAGATTGGGATTCGATTTCCGGTGATTTCACGGGAAGTGTGCTGATTTTCTGCGGGGGATTTATTCCCGATACTGTTCCCGATTATATTTGTCGCCCTGTCGCAGGAGATGAAGGTTTCGGATGGGCTATCGAGGGTCTCGGCGATATTACGGGGGATAGTTATCCCGATTTCGCTATTTCAAATGGTGTATATGACGACACCGGACGGGTGTATATATATGCCGGATTTTCCAGTGCAGGAATTTTGGAAGCCCAAGTAATTTTGCCCTTCGATGGTGCGGTTTCATCGGATTCGCTGCAACCGACATCTTTTTTTGTGATGACCGACCACATAATCGACGATAGCACGATTTCGCTCGCAATAGACGGCGATACAATCGGTATAGATGACAGCAGACTTACGATTTCTGGCGATACGATATATTTCGTTCCCGATTCGCCGTATTCGGATGGCGATAGCGTTAGAATTTGTCTCGTGGATATTCGCACCACAGCGGGCGATTATTTGGACAGCGCCGTATGCACGGATTTTGTAGTAGATTTGACTCCGCCTGTTCTTTTGCTCTCCGTCCCCGATGATGGCGATACCGTTCAATACCGTCCGCAACTTTGCGCGTGGGTCTTGACAGATTCGATTAGCAAAAGGATTGGTGGAATACCCGAAATATCTGTCGATGGTGAAGTTTATCCTGCCGATACTCAAAGTTATTTAGGTTATAAATTGTTCTGGACGATTCCAGAAAGCACAGGATTAGCATCGCCGAGAAATTCTTATAGGATATGTCTTTCTGGGGTATGTGATATTCCCGATTACGGCGAGCCGAACTATGCGGATAGTTTCTGTGAAAATATCACATTTTCCCGACAGTGGATTTTTGAGTTCACCGCATCCGTTAGCGGTAAAGAGCCGATAGATTTCTATATCGGTCAATCTGGTTTGGCGACGGAAGGCTACGACCCTGCTGTCGATATTGTTATGCCGCCGCCGATACCATCGCAAACCGATGTTAGGATTTGCAACGATGGATTATGGCTATATCGCGATATGCGAGCCGAACTTGCGGAAAGTCTAATTTGGATAATTAAAAATCTCGATACGGCTCGCGCGCAAATCCATTGGGACAATCGGATGCTGCCGTATGGTATTTTCCTGTGGAATGGGGAAATCGATATGGCGACATCGGATTCGGCATCTATCGATGCTGATGACAGTGCAATTGTCGTGGCAAGATTTGGAATGCCGGAGATATTCGCATTTGAAATTCCGCCGAGATGGTCATTGCTCGGTTTTTCGGGATATCCCGCATATAACAATACCGACGATTTGAACGAATTGAATGTAATCGGTCCGCTCGCTTATGGCGATGGTGGTTATTTCGTTCCAGAAAGGTGGCTCGCAGGTAAGGGATTTTTCGTTTTCGGTATGCGAGATGCAATTTTGCCCGTGTGGATATATCAAAGAGATACCGAAACACAAGTTATCCAAAAGATGTGGAATTTACTTGCCCCGCCTGTCGATAGTGCGATTGTTTCTACCGAACCCGACGGAATTTTTATTGCACCACCGTTCGAACTCGACGGAGGATACTATGTTCCTGCGGATATTCTCGAAAGGGGGAGAGGTTATTGGTTCTTTTTCTCCGATGATGGCGAAATAATGTTAGGGGAATAGGGGGCGTTTGCTATTTTACCGCGATTTCTTTTTCAGTATGCGCTCGACCTTTCTTATGTCATCGGGGACATCGACGCCGACAAGATTTTTAGCATCCGGTATAGATACGCAGTGGATTTTCATCCCGTGTTCGATAGCGCGGAGCTGTTCGAGATTTTCCTCACGCTCGAGGGGTGTAGGTTCTAATCTCGATAGTCTGACGAGGTCCTCCCAGCGATATGCGTAAATGCCGATATGCCGTTTATGCTTCACGATTTTGTTCCTCGGATAAGGGACAATCGAGCGAGTGAAATAAAGTGCGAAATTATCTTTATCTGTAACGACTTTGACGACATTAGAATTTCTCGCCTTCCGTTCAGAATCGATTTCTGCATAGGCGGTAGAGATTGCGGCATCGGGACGAGTCATAAGGTCTTCGATTACTTTGTCTAAAATTTTGCCATCGATGAGCGGTTCATCGCCCTGTATGTTGACAATAATATTGAACAAATGCAATTTTTTTGCTACTTCGGCGACTCTTTCGGTGCCGTTTCGGCAGGATGGCGAGGTCATCATCACATCTATACCGTTGTGTTCGGCAATGTCCGCTATTTGCTGATTGTCGGTAGCAACTAATATATGGTCGAGCAAAAGCGATTGCGATGCACCTTCGTATGTCCATAAAAGCATCGGTTTCCCTAAAATTTTCGCGAGCATTTTGCCAGGAAATCTGGTGGAAGCGTATCTGGCTGGAATAACTCCTAATACTTGCATCTTTCCTCCTGATTTATTCTATTATTTCCGGTGTGATGAAAAGGCTGATTACAGTCGTATTCACAGTGTTCGATTTGTATTTAAAAAGTCTTCCTATCAATGGAAGTTCTTTTAGTAGAGGCACGCCGTATTCGGTTTCATTCTTTTCGTTCGTGATTAGTCCTCCGATAACCACTACATCCCCCGATTTTACATTCAGAGTGGTCGTTACATTTCTCGTCGTCAGTTCGTATCCGCCGGATGCATAGGCATAGCCACTTCGCTCTACATTCAAATCCAATGTTATCTTATCGCCCTTTGTGATACGCGGTGTAACAGTTAATCTTGTTCCGACAGAAATAAGCTGGGTTAAAATGTTTCCAGCCTGGTCCTGCGTGTTTATCGGAATTTGTTTCCCGGAGAATATTTCAGCTTTAATATTGTCCATAGTGATGATGTGCGGTTGGTCGAGTATCCTGCCGCCTCCCGATGATATAATCGCCGAAAGTTTCATATCGAATGAGTAATCGCCTGAAATAATTCCCCAGGTGAAATTACCCATACTTCCCGCAGCACCAGCTCCAGCAACTTGGTCCATATTCGAGGATGCTGTGATAGTGCCATCGATTTTCGAACCTTGCCAATCTATGCCGAGTTCGTCGAGTTTAGATTTGTCGATTTGAACTATCTGACAGGTTATCTCTATTTGTTTGCCTAAGATGTCGAGTGAATCTATCATCGTAGAAATCGCCGGGAATTTTTCGGGTAAATCGGAGATGATTAGAGAATTCGATTGAGCATCTATCACTATTTTTGCATCGTCGGAAGTAGCCGTTTTTAACGGTTCGACAAGTTTATCGGCAGAGACATTCTGAATTCTGAATATTCTTGTTTCTTTCGGTTGAAGTCCTTTCTCTTTTTTGATATTATCTATAACACCGAATTTCTGTGTCCAGTATTTATCGTTGGCGAGGATGTAAAGATAGCCTTCCTTTTGCACCGAGCGGAGGTCGTAAAGGTCTAATAACAGACTGAAAAATTGACACCAGGAAACATTTTCTAATTTCAATGTGATTTTGTTTTTCAGAGCGGGGTCGACAACGATATTTATTCCCGATGTATCGGCAAGGAGAGCATAAACTGCCTGTATGTCGGCATCTTGAAATACGAGCTTTTCAAAACAAATACACAGCGGTTTCTGATTGTTCGTATCGCTACCACAAGGTCCGCAGTCTTTACAGGCTTCTGGGACACCTCTATCGAAAGAATATTTAGTCTCTTGTGCAAAAAGCAGAGATGCCACAAAAATCAAAAATAGAATCGAAATTTCTTTAATGTTCCTTTTCATTGTTGCAAATAAAATATACTTTTAATTAATTTTAAACTACTTTTTCGATTTTACAAGAGGAATTTCGACTTTACGAATTTGTCCGAATTCAACGAGGTCGAATTTAGCCGATGTGTCGGTTACTTCTGTGCACATACCATCCTCGACCGTATCTCCTGCCGATATAACATATCCGAAACCCGATTCATCTTGCATAAGTGCGATATTATTATCTCCTACCTTCACGATACCGACCACAGATAATTTATCGACAGCGGGGATAGGTTCCGTGCCGATAGGAACTTTTTTAGTCGGTTTTGGTGTCATAAAAGGGTCCACTTTCGAAGGAATATAGACCACCATATTTCTTATGTATTTTGCGACATCGATAGTTTCATTATCGGCGGTTATACCTTTGTATGTTAAAGTTTCGGGACGCATATAGGCAGCGAGTTCAGGTGGTAGTTCTTCCGCTTCCATAGCGAGTTTTGCCTTAGTTGTCTCGGCAGCAGCAATACTCTCTGCCGAGACGCTTTCGGGAATAGCTTTTACAGTTGTTTCAGCAGTTTCGGGAACAGCGACCGCTAAACTTTCGATTGGTGCGCTCCTTCCTGATGTCCATTTCTTTATCTGCGGATAGCCGGGAGTATAAATCGCTATTATCACACCCTCGGGGTGGGAGCGAATATCGTAATTCGATGTCGTCTCGACCAAATCGAGCACGATTCTCGCCACAGGCTCGGGAGCAGGTTTGTATTGCGAACCGCGAACAGCCATAATTATACCGGGTGGGACTTTTAAATATTCTTTCTGTGGCAGATTGAAAATCGCACCGATAAAATCTATCCCGAGTTTCGGAGGATTATCTATCGTGAATTTTTTGAAATTGGCTGCACCGCTGGTGAATATCTGAACATAAGTGGTATCCAGTGAAGTTCGCATAGTGACTTCATCGACAGAATATTGTCCTCGCACCACAGACAGAAATGCAATTGTTAGCAATATGTATGTGGATATAGTTCTAATCACGATGGCACTTTCGCTCCTTTGCGTTTGGGCTTTACTCCTTTGCCTTTCTTAGCCTTCTTTATTTTTAATTCCTCTATGCTTTTGATTCTCTGCGATGTTTCCATATGATGCGCAAGAATAGTCATCGAAACTGAAATCGAGTATTTCGGACTTTTCGCCTTAGATATTTTAACATCTTCAACAAGTGCAGTAAATGGAAGATTTGCAACAAGACTTAAAAATTTTCCCAATCCATTAAATGTTGTGTTGATGTTGATTTTATATGGGTCGGCGTAGTAATAGCCCTTCGATTGAGGCGGCTGTTTATCGATTTTCAAAAGTTTAGCATCGGATTGTTTCACAGCCAAATCGATTTTTTTTATAAAGTCTGTTACATCGCGTTTTTCGGGTAAAAGATTCTCTATCAGTTTATACTGAGTGAATAATCTGTTCAATTCGGCGTATAACTGCTCGACTTTAACTCCGCTGCTTTTTGCTCGTATGAGGTCTGCTTTCAATTTTTCTAGTTTCGCCTGTTTTTCCTTGATAATTTTTTTATTCGGTCCATACGACATAGAATTCCATAAATAAAGTATTAGTAAAAACAGCACAATTGTTCCTGCAATTTTCAGGAAAGTCGGATTTTTATAATCTATTTTCGAAATATCTATCATAGTTAGTCGTTTATCCCCTGAAACATTTTTTTCGCTTGTTCTTTATCGTAGAGTCCGAGTTTAGACCTCGTGCTTTCTACGAAACCGTTCGATTTTTTGCTTTCGCTAATTTCTTTTACTTTGGAAGTATCTACGACAAATTGTCCCAATTTATGAGCACCGAGAGCACTTCCTAAATTCATAGTGACTGAAAATGAATAACCCGATGTTTTATTTATTTCCTTTTCGTTGATAGTCCCGACATCCACATTGTCGAAAGCATCGGATGATTTGAGATTTATCAAAAAATTTGCAATCGCTTTTAGTGTATAGCCCTTACAGGAAATAGCGAAAGTTCCAGGACTTTTTTCCGAAAAACTTTCTAACCATACATAATCTGGCACGACTTTGTAGAGTTCCGTAAGTATTTGCACCCATTCAGCTCTCTTGTTTTCCAATTCTTGGACGGCATTCATTCGAGCGGTAAGCTCTTTTTTCAGTTTCTCCGCCTCCTTCTGCATTCTGAGCTGGTCTTGATATTTGTCCAGCTCGAGTTGGACAGCAGCTATGTCGCTATCCAATTCTGCTATTTTAGTTTGCTGAGAAATCGAGAGAATATATAATAGAATAATCTCGCCCACGAGCACGAGAAGCCCGTATATAAAAGTTCTATCTAAAAATGGAATAGTTTTTTTCTTCCGCAGTTCTGGCGGAAGAAGATTAATCTTAATCATACGACCTCCATCGACCGCAGTGCTAAACTAATTCCAATGGCATAAATAGATTTTGCTACTTCCAGCGAAGTATCTCCGAAAACTGCTGGGTCGAACCGAATTCGTGCGAGCGAATCGAGTAATTCGCAGGGAAGTTTGAGTTTATTCGCCAGTGCATCGACGAGAAAAGGAATCCCGATTGCTCCGCCAGTGAAATAAACTCTATCGACTTTTATCCCACCCGTTATATTTTCGAGATATGAGAAAGACATCCCGAGTCCGATTCCGAGGTCCTCCGTGGCGTTGCTAACAGCCTTTTTCATAGTAGGACTTTGTTCGATTGGCACGCTACCAGTCATCAGTTCATTAAGGTCATCGGATGAAAGATGAAGTTCGGTTTGAAGTCTATCCCAAACGCCCTGAGCAGCATTGGAAATGTCTCTTACACTGAATAATTTGCCATTGAGAATAAACGCAATATTTGAAAGCGAATGTCCGATATTTACCAGAGCGATACACTCTTCCTGCGGAATGTCATAGTTAAATTCGAAAATATTGTAGAGAGCAATAGAGTCGAGGTCTATAACAACAGGAATAAGCCCAGCGTCCATTACAGCGCCGGTATAATCCTCGACGAGTTCATTTCTTGCCGCAACAAGTAGAGCTTGTATATGTTTGCCATCTTCGGATTTTCCGAGTTCGATGTGGTCTAATTGAACACTTTCGATACCGGTGGGGATTCTTTGCTCTGCCTCCACCATAACCGCCTCTTGAATCTGAGTCTCTTGTTTGCCTTTCGCAGACGGATTAGGAATTTCGATTTTGTCCACTAATACTTTATGTCCAGCAAGAGAAAGAGTGACTTCATTTATATCGGGGTCGATTTCATCGACGAGATTTTGCAATGCGAATATAATTCCCTCTCTGTCGCGGATGTCCTTATCCACGATTGTTCCGTGAGAAAGAGTTTTTTTCCCCGCCTTGACAAATGAAATATTTCCTTTTTCATCTTGATGCAGAACAACGATTTTAACTTGAAAACTTCCGATGTCTAAACCGACCAGATTTTTTGCCTTTTTCTTTTTCCCAAATGGTAATTTTATGTTGAATTTTGGAATGTCCATTTTATTAAATTATGTAATTTATTATATTATATATAAATACATATAAAAAGTAAACCTATTTGTCAACTATAAAATATACTTTTCTAAAAAAATAATAATAGAGCAGAAATTATCCAGCGAGAATCGAGCGCCACAGAAGTGCTGCCATACCGAAGAACATAATTGCGGTCAGGATTTTTATCGTGGCTGTATTCCGTTTCAGAAATCCGTTCAATTGCTCCGATGTTGCTCCGAAATAACTGATTAAAAATACTAAAAATAGTGGGACAATGAACATAAAGTTGTATAGAAGTAGATAGAGGTGGGCTTTTGTTTTTAAGCCAGGTATCCCGAGAACATAGATAATAGTCGGGAGATAAACCTGGCCAGTGCAAGCAAGTTCCAATAAACTGACGAAAAATCCTGTGGTAAATGCTGCAACCAAAAAGTTTCGTCTCGTTTTTCTCGGTTCGTTTTCAGAAATAATGACTCTATGGATTTTCTTCTTTAATTTATCCGGCAATTGAAGGGTCATATCGCTGAGTTTCCCTTTTTTCGCTTTAACGAAATCCACAATGGACATACCACCGAGAACGACTGCGAGAACTCCCGTGAAAATATAGACCCATTTTGCTATAACCTTAAAAATCGATAGTGAAGCCAAAAATCCAAGGAAACCCGCGCCTACAGCATAATAAGTAACGAATACCGCAAAAGTATAAGCGAATCCCACCATAAGAATTTCATTTTTTTTGCGCTCCGCGACTGTAAGAAATGTAATAAAGAAAATCAACGCTCCGAATGCACAAGGATTTACACCATCCAAGAGACCGGCAAGCACGATTGGAGCAATGTTAAACTTTGAAAATCTTGCAGTGATTCTATTTTCCGCGGAGGCAAGTTCTTCTTCAGTGACCGTATCCCATATTTTGACATTTTTGCAGGAATCACCTAATTGTTCCATCGTAGAGACTAATTTGAAATAAAAATTGCTGCCGACATTGTATCCGTAGACCAAACCTGCACCTTTCAGAAAAACGGCCGGGGTAGCCAGACGATGCTCCTCGTCTATATTGTTTCGCTGGCATAGAGCTTCGTGTAGCAGTTTGTTTTTAGGGTCGGCGATATCGAATTCCTTATAGACAATAACCGCATTTATTTTCGGCGGTGGTCTTTTAGAAAGTAAATTTAGGTCGTGGTTCACTCTATCACAATGCGTGCAACCTTTCTTGTAAAAAGAAGCGAGGTAAATAGTATCCTTCGGAGCAGATATTGTCTCTGCGATGGCAGTTGCAGTAGTTTCAGCAACGGTGGTAGTTTCAGCTTTGGCGACCGAAACTGTTTCTTTGGGCGTAGGTTTCGGTTTCGGTTTCTCGATGTGAGAGGTTAATTCCTCGCTTTTTAATGCACGCTTTAATAATCTGACAAAATCTTTCTTAATTTCTTTTTCTCCGCCGAGAACATCGTTGCCGAGAAAAATCACAGGAATTTCATTGTCGGTCTTGCCAGCTTGCGCTTCTCGTTTGAGTAAAAGTTCGTAATTATCGAGATTATCCTCGATTTCATATTCTTTTAGATGAACTCTACCTTTATATTGACTTAATATAGGTGGAATAAATTCATTCAAAATATACATACAATCTTCACAATACTTCGAGTAGAATATTTCAACCTCCACCCCTGAAGCAATCGAAACTGATGATAATACCATCAAGCATAATATGATTTTTTTCAAAAGGTTATTCATCACTAAGTAATAAAATAGAGTTATTTTCCTCCACCGACAACGGGAACTGTGATTCTTGTAACTTCCTTGCCATCTTTATTCATAGCGGCAATTGTAAATGAAGACCTGATGATTTCGCCCTCGGGAATATCCTCACGGACAGAAACCGAGGCATCTACTGTCCCGCCAACAGGTAAATCGACCGCAGACAGTTGGGGTTCATTCAGATATTCCTTGTAGTAATCGATAACCTGTAGTGTAAGTGGTTCATCGGAAATATTTTTAATAGTGACCTTTGCATTTTTCTTGAAATTATTCCCTCTCCCTAAATCTATTTTACGAGGAACCGGTGTTATCGAGCGGGGTTTTACAGTGTCCATATTCGCTATGAATGTAACTTTCTCCGATGGCCTTGTGGGGTCATTTGTGGATATTATCGCTGCCTTAGATGTTTTATGAAAATATCGAGTGCTGTTGAAAATGACTGTGATGGTCGTTTCCTCATTCGGCTCGAGACGCATTTTCTTTACAGGAGCAGATGTGCAACCGCAAGTTGTCCTGACACGCTTGATTTCTAATGGTTCATCGCCGACATTTTTAATCGTGTATTCGTGAACCATAAATGTGCCCTCGGGAGCGAAACCAAAATCGAAATTCGGTTCGGCAATCAAAATTCTCGGTCCTTTCTTCTCTTGTGAGGATACTATCCCGACTACGACTACAATCGATAAAATTGAGATTAAAATAAAGGGATATATTTTCCGCATAGTTTCCTCCTAATATAATTTCTTAACAAAATCGCTATAAAAAGTGCTGATGTCAAGAATAATTTATTTTTTATTCCATATCGAATTTGTCATTTTATCTTCTTAATAATTTCTGGCAATTTTGCTATCGCTGCTAATTGGCGAAACGCTTCCCTCGATGGTCTTGCCGGTGAACCGAATAGAACAACTCCATCGCCGAACGATTTATCCACTCCCGATTGGGCGAAGACCACTACATCGTTGCCCAAGGTCAAATGCCCCGCGAGTCCCGATTGCCCACCGAGTAGAACTCTATCACCGATTTTACAACTTCCTGATATTCCCACTTGCCCTGTTATAGCGCAATTTTTCCCTATCACCACATTGTGTCCGATTTGAACAAGATTGTCGATTTTCGTCCCTGCACCGATGATGGTATCATCGAGCGCACCCCTGTCGATTGTGGTGTTCGCACCGATTTCAACATCATCCTCGATAATGACACGCCCGATTTGCGGAATTTTTTTAAAAACACCATCATCACTTCGAGAATAACCGAAGCCGTCCGAACCGATAACCGCTCCCGAGTGGATTACTACATTTTTCCCGATGACAGTGTTCGGATAGATGACAACTCGTGGGAATATTTCAGTATTTTCGCCGATTTCGACATTTTCGCCGATTATCGAGGACGCACCGATTCGACAGCCATCGCCGATGACACAATTTCCGACGACAGCGAAAGGCTCGATACGAACATTCGAACCGATTTTCGCCTCAGATTCGATATGGGCGAGTTCGGAGATTTCGGGTTGCCATCTGCTGAACGGATGAAAAATCTCGACCACCTTGCGAAAATCATCCAATGGATTATCCGAAATAACGGCGGTGAATTTCGCATTCTCGGGTAAGTCCCTTTTTCTGATGATAACAGCTCCTGCGGCGGTTTTTAACAGCTCCGAGCGGTATTTTTTATTATGATAGAACGAAATATTTTCGGGCTTCGCACTCGAAAGTGTTGCAGGACCCAAAATTTCCCTATCGGATTCCCCGATGATACTTAAACCCAATGATTTTGCGATTTCGTAGATTTTCATTTCGTGGTTTTTAATTCTTGAAGCAGTTCATCTGTTATATCGAGCGAGGGGTCTACATAAGCGATACCACTGCTCGCAGCGTCGAAAATAACATCGATACCATCACGCTCGGCGATTTTCGAAAGTGCCTGAGAAATTTTATCGTAGAGCGGCGCTGTCAATTCGGCGTTTCGCTGAGCTGCTTGTCCCCCCTCCCCGAATATAGAGGACAAAAATTGCTGATATTCTTGCTGTTTCTGAGCTATCAGCATTTGTTTTTCCTGCTTCTTGTCCTCAGAAAGCAGAAGTTCCTGCCGTTGATAATCCTCTGCCATTTGATTGATGGTATCTTCCATCGCCTGTGCTTGCTTCTGCCAGTTGGCTACATCCTGGTCGAATTTCGCCTGAGCATCTTTCCAGTCGTCCCATTGTTCGCGAAGCTCGTCCGAATTGAAATAAGCAAGTTTTATCTCCTTCGGAAAAGCAATTGCCGTAATCGAAATGAGAGCCGCGATGATTGCTAATTTGAATCTCATCTAAAACCTCCATTGTAGAATTTTTTATGAAAATATAGCAGATAATTTGAGATGCAAGATTTTTATTTTGATATTGCTATTGTTTTTCCTTTTCCATTTTCTTTTGAATTTTTGCCCAGGTATCGCGCAGGGTGACCGTTCGATTAAAGATGAGTTTTTCCTCGGTGGAATCTTTGTCCACGCAAAAATATCCCTGTCGCATAAATTGAAATTTATCGCCGGGTTTCGCACTTTTGAGGGATGGCTCGGCGTAGCAATTTTTCAATATTTCCAGCGATTTGGGGTTCAAAAAGTCGGTAAATTTTTTGCCATCTGGTGGATTATTCGGGTCGGGTATGGTGAATAGATTATCGTAAAGTCGCACCTCGACAGGTATCGCATATTTTGCCGATACGAAATGCAGTGTGCCTTTTACTCTGCGGCCATCCGCCGTGCCGCCGCCACGAGACTCGGGGTCGTATTCGCAATGAACTTCGACAACCTCGCCGTTTTCATCTTTTACAACATCGGTGCAGGTGATATAGTATGCGTGTTTCAATCGCACCTCGTTTCCCGGGTATAACCTGAAATATTTTTTCGGTGGGTTCTCCATAAAATCGCTCCGCTCGATATAGATTTCTCGGGTGAAAGGGATTTTTCGAGTTCCAGCAGATTCATCCTCGGGGTTATTGATAGCATCGAGCCATTCGACCTTATCCTCGGGGTAATTGTCGATTACAACTTTGAGCGGATGGAGAACGACCATAACACGATTTGCCCGCTTGTTCAAATCCTCGCGTATGCAGTGCTCCAGCAATGTGATATCCACCAGACTGTCGGCTTTGGCGACACCGATTCTATCGCAGAAATCGCGAATCGATTCGGGGGTATATCCTCTTCGTCTAAGTCCTGCGATTGTTGGCATTCGAGGGTCATCCCATCCTGAAACTACACCCGATTCCACCAGTTGCAAAAGTTTCCGTTTGCTCAAAACCGTATGGCTCAAATTCAGCCGAGCGAATTCGATTTGCTGTGGATGATAGACACCGAGTTTGTCGAGATACCAGTCGTAAAGCGGTCGATGGTCCTCGAACTCCAGAGTGCAAAGCGAGTGAGTAATCCGCTCGATGGAGTCAGATAGGCAATGTGTGAAATCATACATAGGATAGATGCACCATTTATCGCCTGTTCTGTGATGTGAAGTGTGCAAAATTCGGTAGATAACTGGGTCACGCATATTCAGATTGGGTGATGCCATATCGATTTTCGCTCGCAGTGTTTTTTCGCCGTCTGCGAATTCACCTGCACGCATTCTTCGGAATAGGTCGAGATTTTCTTCCACAGAGCGGTCGCGATACGGACTGTTCTTACCCGGCTCCGTCAATGTTCCGCGGTATTCCTTTATTTCCTCTGGACTCAAATCGCAAACATACGCATCGCCACTTTTAATCAACTGCTCCGCATATCGGTATAGTTGCTCGAAATAATCTGATGCGTAGAACAATCTATCCTCCCAATCTGCACCGAGCCAGCGGACATCCTCGATTATCGAATCGACATATTCGGTTTCCTCCTTGCTGGGATTGGTGTCGTCGAAACGAAGATTAAATTTTCCGCCGTATTCCTCCGCTATTCCATAATTCAGGCATATCGATTTCGCATGACCGATGTGCAGATACCCGTTCGGTTCTGGCGGGAAACGAGTATGAACACGACCTCCGTATTTACCAGTTCTATTATCCTCGTTTATTATCTGGCGGATAAAGTCTATGCCGTGCGATTTTTCACCATCGGTATTTTCATCGTCCACGATTGGTTTCGCTTTATCATACTGATGTTTTTCCATAATTCTCTCCTTACTGAATTGTATAAGTCTTCTGCGAAGTTCCTAACTTATAGAATACAAGATAGGGTTC
>CAYRNI010000026.1:3095-20578 GCA_964425665.1 uncultured bacterium | reverse complement strand
TGCTCGAGCCACGGCAAATATGCGGGGTTAGAATACCACAGCTCTGCACGATATTGAAAATATCTATGCCCTAAAATAGTTGTCGGCAATGGAGAATCATCTGCTAATGTATCCCAATCCGTCCATGATGCATCGGGGGATGGCGTATCGCCGCTCCGTCCCAAAATTATGACCTGCGAGCCGATAGGTATCGGCAATGTTCCACCAGAATAATCTCGCTCGTCATAGGCGACCCAGGAAACTGTCCCGGAACAAATAGATTCGCCTGCATCGAATATACTGCTCTCATAGAATGCTGTCTTTGTTTTATTCAAAATATTTCCAGGGTCTCTAAACATCCCATGATGGTCTTGATTGACCGGGAGCGACACATAACTTAAATAATCGGGACCCCAGAAAAGATATGAATTATCTCCCGTATTATCTGCATAAATATCCACATAACCATCATTATTTACATCGATAACCATTCCGCCCGATGCATCCACAGGAAAAGGAGCCACAGAGTGTGAGCTCGCATCTGTGAAATACGGTGGAGCACCGATATTTTCATATATTTTTAGATAACCCCCAGGACTTCCCCGAAAGAAGAGTATATCGAGCCAACCATCGCCATTGAAATCATATATACTCGAACCACCGTGACAAGGTCCGGGATGAATAGGAATATCTGTGGTGAAATGTCCTGTTCCATCGTTAAGTAGAACATTCGCAATAGTTGCGGAACTCGTCCAGAAACCAGTCGATACAATATCGATATCGCCATCATTGTCAATATCGCCGACCGATAAGCCGTGTCTTCTGTCGCTTCCAGAGGATAGGAAAAGAGAATCCAAAGCAAAAATTCTCGCTCCTTGATTCCTGAAAATATATAAAGGTCCATTCGTTGTTCTACCGTAGACCGCCATTATATCGAGGTCACCATCGTTGTCTATATCCGCCGATTCTATATTGAAGTGAGTTCCATACATCAAATCGAATACTGTGTCGGTCAGAGATTGCCAGCCGTGAGTTCCACCCGAGTCTCCCCAATAAATTCGAAAATCATCTTCGCCTGTTATCGCAATATCAAGATAACCATCTTTATCGTAATCCGCGATATATATGCCTTCACCCGTGCTATGAGGACCTAACATAGATGTATCGGAATCTGAGAATGCACCTAAATTATTCCAGAATATCAAAACATTATTCCATCCGAAACCCGATTGAACTAATTCGGGATACCCATCACAATTTAAATCGGCGACATCGTTGGCACCACCAGCATCGTAAAATGTAAGATATTTTGAGCTATCCAATCCCGATGCGTTCATATACCAAACGCGTATATCTCTTACACCATAATTATAATCCGATGAGGCAAGGTCAGGAAATCCGTTCAAGTCGAAATCGTATCTCGGTGTCCATTCGACTGCACCAGATACCCCTTCGATATAAGCACGATGAGAAACATAAAGACTTTGGTCTATTCTCCCATCGGCGAAATCCGATTGTGAAGTCTCGACCCAATGGATTTGCGGAAATACTAACCCAACAGTGAGAAATAAAAAAATCAAGATAAAATAAACTTTAAAAATTCTTCGAAACATTTATTCCCCTTATCTTAAATTTTATTTAATTAATAATGATTTTTGGGCGAGTTTTCAAGTAAAATTATAAAATAATTTATTTACTTTCAGTTTGTTATTTTCCCTCTCATCGAATTCCCTATTCGTGAAGTTAAAATTTCTTTTTGAAATTGTTGACATTTTAATTATGATATTTAGATTTTCAGAAATTTGAATGAAATACTTGGAGGTTACAATGGCAAATGAAGTAAATGCGGAGAAAAATACTTCCCACAAAGACTCCGATATGGTGCCAATTTTTATTATGGGAAAACTTTACTATGTTCCTCCGGGATCCACGATAATGGGAGCATTAGAGTATTCTGGTTATCAAATCATACGAGGTGCGGGTTGCCGTGAGGGATTCTGCGGAGCTTGTGCTACTGTTTATCGCACACCCGATTCATACAAAATCCAGTTCGGGCTCGCATGCCAAACAGTCGTTCAACCGAATATGTATCTCGCACAAATTCCATTCTTCCCTGCGGTTAAAAAAGTCTACGATATCGAGAAACTCGAACCGAACGATGAGGTCCTCAGCTCCATATATCCAGAAATAAATCGATGTGTCGGCTGCAATACCTGCACAAAATCCTGTCCACAGGAACTCGATGTTATGGATTATATTCAGGCGGCGTTGCGCGGTGAAATCGAGAAAGTAGCACATCTTAGTTTCGACTGTATTATGTGCGGGCTATGTGCCGCCAGATGCCCCGCAGAAATCGTCCATTACAATGTCGGGATATTAGCGAGAAGGCTCTACGGTAAATATCTGAGTCCTCGCGGAGATTTTTTAGACATTCGATTGAAGGAAATCGCAGATGGCAAGTTCGATAAGGATATGAAGGAAATAAAAAGCCTTTCCCGTGAAGAACTCGAAAAACGATATTACGAAAGAGACCTTAATTTCAAAATAACATAAGGAGGCAATTATGTATCCCGAATATATGCGTGAATCCATAAAGATGGTCGAGAAAACTCGTCCTAAAAGATTGGAAATGGCAAAGCAGGGTTTGCAGGTATTCAAACCTATGACCGAGCAGGAACGCGAGGATATATTAACTCGCTTTCACCCCGATTATACCCCCGATGCCCGCAGAGAAATTCGTGTCGGTCCGAACAAGGGTGAAAAAATCACATCGAAAGTTGTGGATATTCTCGAGGCTCATTCCCGCATCGACCCTGAGAAATTCGATTTATCCAACCCCGATTACGACACCGATATTTTGATAATCGGCGGTGGTGGCGGCGGTTGTATGGCGGCACTTTGGGCTATCCGACACGGTGCTAAAGTTCTCATCGCTCAAAAACTTCGCCTCGGCGATTCCAATTCTATGATGTCTCAGGGTGGTATGCAAGCGGCGGTTAATCCGCACGATAGCCCTATTATTCACTATCTCGATGTTATAGGCGGAGGGCATTTCGACAACAAACCTGAACTTGTTGAAGCGCTGACTATGGATGCTCCATTCATCGCTCGCTGGCTCGAAGACCTCGGCGTTATGTGGGATAAAGAACCGGATGGACACTTAACGACAAAGCCCGGTGGAGGCACATCCAGAAGAAGATTGTTATCCGCACGAGATTACACAGGTGCAGATATAATGCGTAACCTTCGCGACGAGGTCAGAAACCATCCCGACGAAATTCAGGTGATAGAATTTAGCCCCGCTGTCGAACTCATTCTGGACGAAAACGGAAGATGCGCCGGTGCAATCCTTTATAATCTCGAAACCGAAGAATATTTTGTCGTTCGCGCAAAAGCCACCATTATGGCTACTGGCGGTTTTGGAAGACTTCATATAAAAAATTTTGCCACGACAAACCACTACGGTGCTACTGCCGATGGTCTCGTGATGGCATACCGCGCGGGTGCCAAACTTCTATATATGGATTCGGTGCAATATCACCCGACAGGTGCTGCATATCCCGAGCAAATCGTGGGCTTTTTGATTACCGAAAAAGTCAGAGGATTAGGCGGACAACCTGTCAACAAATATGGCGAACTCTTCGTGTTTCCATTAGAACCGCGCGATGTAGAGGCGGCAAATTTCATCCGAGAATGCACCGAGCGCGATAATGGCGTTAAAACTCCGACAGGTCGAGTCGGAATCTGGTTAGATTCCCCCATTATCGACCTAATCAACGGAGAAGGAACGATTAAAAACGCTCTGCCTGCAATGGTTAGACAATTTCACCGTTTCGGTATCGACATCACAAAAGAACCGATGTTAGTTTATCCTACACTTCACTATCAGAATGGTGGTATAGAGATAAACGCCGATGCCACAACATCTATACCGGGGCTTTTTGCAGCAGGCGAAACAAGTGGAGGCGTTCACGGCAGAAACAGACTTATGGGCAATTCTGTTCTCGATTACAATGTTTTCGGCAGGCGAGCAGGTATCAATGCCGCTGAGTATGCTAAAAATGTGAAACTCGGCAAACTAACGCTCCAACATGTAATCGAATTCGAAAAGGAAGTGGATGAAATCGGTATCCCGAAGGATGTGATTAGCCCGATGCTTCTGCCCGACTATATTCCGCCAGAGGTCAAGAAAAAACAATTGACAGTGCATCGTGAGGGAACATTGTTCTAATGAGCATCAACAGATGTTCGAGGTCGCTCGTTAAAAATAAAATTCATTAGAAATGAAAAATATAATATTACTCGGAACAATTTTACTTTGCTCGATTGCATCGGCTCAAAATGCCGAGAGAGTGGTTTCTGAACAAGGCTATTGGACGATTTCATCCGCTGGGGAAACTGTCGGCGCTGCGGGATACTCGCTGACGAAATCGGATACCATTTACAATTTCACCGGTTGGACAATTCTCAACGCCGCCGCGAGCGGGACAAAAGCGCTGCTCCGATTTAAATTCACTTCATCACTCGATTCGCTGATGAGACTTCGTCAATACACTCTACACATAAACGATTCCATCGAGATTTCCTGCGAGTGGAAAAATGGTAATATCGACATCGATTCTAAAATTTTATCTAAAAAGTTGAAGCCACCGAAATCGAATGGTGAAATTAAAAATGCAGCCGGTAAATCAGCAGAGAAAATCGCTGCCCCAAAAATCGAGAAACCGAACGGTGAAATTCAAAAATCTGTCGAGAAACCGACTAACACGAGTTTGTCATCGGATACACCACCGTATATTCTTGATATGAATGTATTTCCAGAACTTGTGCCACTTATAAGGCGAACAGATTTGAAGTCTGGCAATGTTCAGGCATTCGATATTCTTATTCCGCAAATGCAAAAATTGGCAACGGTTCAGGTTGCCGTTGGACACACCGAGAAAATTTTCGGCAGGACAGCACTGAAAACAGATATCTCAGGCGGTGGTATTATGGAGACAGCCTGGGTGGACTCGCTCGATGGTCGAATATTAAAAATCGAATGTAAAAATGAAAATCTCGTTCTCGACTATTCGAAAGAATGCCCCGATACCACAGAATTGGAATCTGCGGCACTCGAAATCAAACTCGTAAAACCCGAGACTAAGATTAAGTGTGAAAATTGCCAAAAATTCATCGAGAATCCCCTGCGGATAAAAAAGATGAGCGGTTCGTTGATAATAGAAATGTCGGGAACGCCTTCGACCAAACGCCCCTGGCAAAAATTCGATGGCTCGTTCAGAAACGATACACTATCGGGCAAATTTTCTGTAAGCATCGATGAATACAATGGCAAAAAGTCGGCGAAATTCGACGACTTTAATAAAATCCCCGAGGAATTGAAGCAATATATTGAACCGAGCAAAGATATTCCATCGGATGATGCTTGGGTTCGTAAAATCGCAAAGAATTTCGATGGAAAGACTATTTGGGAATACACTTACAAAGCAAACCGCTGGATTGCCGACAATATCAAGCAAAACGATAGCGATGACCCTATAACAGCGGCGAAAATTCATCTCGGCAATCCACTCGCGAGAGCGAGACTTCTGACGGCGGTTCTTCGCTCGAAAGGAATCCCTGCGAAAGTTGTCGGTGGAGTATATTATTTCGGACAAATCTGGGTTCAGCATTACTGGACAGAGGTTTGGCTCGGTAAAAAGGTCGGTTGGCGACCTGTCGACCCATCCACCGGCGAGGACAAAAATTTCTCGGCGGTGCATATTACATTATTCCAAGATATTGGAGATATTAAAAGCGGTGAGATAATTATTAAAAAAGTGAAATAGATAATTTTGGAGGCGAAATGGCTCGTAAGAAAGTTAAAGAGAATAGAAAAGTTTTAGTGGTCGGTTCGGGTGTCGCTGGGATGCGTGCTGCTTACGATTTAGCATCGGTGGGTATCGAGGTTACACTGCTCGAGCCGAGAACATACACCGGCGGAACTGTTATGCAACTGGACGAACAGTTCCCCACCGACGCCTGTGGAATCTGCCGAATGCAGCCGAGAGTCAATGGTTTCCCTTATGCGGAATTTTGCCTTCGCAAAGATTTCGTATTCCCTGGCGTCGAGGTTCTTCGTGATTCTCGCATCGAAAAAATCGAGGCGGGTAAAAAATCTAAACTCGTCACGATTATTAAGAAAGGTCTCCGCGTGGATGAAAACCTGTGTATCGGCTGTGGGAAATGCAGCGATGTCTGCCCCATCGAAATCGCTGACGAGTTCAATGCGGGAATTATCAGACGAAAAGCAATCGACCTCGCATCGCCCAGTGCCATACCATCGCTGTATTCCATCGATGAAAATTCCTGCACGAAATGTGGTAAGTGCATCGAGGTCTGCCCCACCAATGCTATACACATCGGCGAGGATGAAAAAATTCAAATGGAATTCGATGCTGTGCTCATCGCTCCCGGTTTCGAGGAATTTATACCAACCGAGATGACCGAATACGGATATGGGATTTTTCCCGATGTAGTGACATCAACCGACCTCGAGCGGATGTATTCGAACATCGGACCGAACGGTGGCGAACTTCATCGGCCATCCGATAGCAAGATTCCCCAAAAAATCGCATTTATTCAGTGCGTCGGTTCACGGAACGAGGAACATCCCTACTGTTCGTCGGCTTGCTGTATGTATTCGATGAAAGAAGCGCGCCACATCAAGAAAATTTTACCCGATGCCGATGTGAAAATATTTTTTATGGATGTTCGAGCGTTCGGCAAGGATTTTTACCGCTACGAACTCGACACACAGCGAAAAGGAATAGAATTTATCCGCTGTCGAGTGCCGAAGATTTATAAAAATGATGCCACAGGCGAACTCGAACTCGTCTACGAAGATGTTCACGGCAAACGGACTCGCGATGATTTCGATATGGTCGTGCTATCGGTCGGTCAGGTGGTAACTAATTCCGTGCGAAAACTCGCCGAGTCTGCGGGAATAGAAACAGATGAATGGGGTTTCGCTAAACTTCCCGATGAGAAATCGCTCGAAACCAATGTAGATAATGTTTTTGTTGCTGGTTCTTTCGAGTCGCCGAAAGATATTGCGGAGTCGGTTATGCAGGCATCGGCGGCATCTGCGGAAATTATCGCGAAACTCGGTGTCGATGGCAAAAAGGAAACACAGACAATCTATGGCAACCCGCCCGATGATGGCAAAATCGGCGTCGTGCTATGTAAATGTGCTGGAATAATTTCCGATAATGTGGATTTGGACAAATTATCGGAGCATTTGGGAAGCAAAAAGGATGTTGCCGAAATAGTCCAAATCGAAGCACTTTGCACCGAGAACGGTTTGAAGCAATTGCAGAAATTCGCCGAGGGCAATAAATTTAAGACAATCGTCATCGGCGCCTGCCAATCGAATGCTTACAGCGCGAGATATGCGAAAGCCCTATCCGAACTCGAAAATCCACCGAATTTGCGTATTGTCGATATTCGCAACGCCGTATGGACGATATCCGATGAGGAGCGTTACGATTATGCCAAGCGTATGATGGCGATGGAAATCGCGTTCGCTGGACACGGCAGACCGCGAGATTTTCTATACAAAGTGCCTGTTCCGAAATCGCCCGCAAAACGAGCTGTAATTATCGGTGCAGGACTTGCTGGACTCACCGCTGCCAATTTTTTGGCATCGTCGGGGATAGATGTTACGCTTGTCGAGAAAAGCGAAAAAATCGGCGGTGTGAATTTTAAACATATAGGCTCGCTTGGGAACACGACCATAGGAGAATATATCGACGATTTGATTGCGAAAATCAAAAAGAGAAAAAATGTGCAAATTTTGACCGAAACCGAAGTAAAATCTCTCGATGGCGGAGTGGGTTTTTATAAAGTCGTTCTCTCGGATAAAAATGGCGATTATTTCTCTGTGGATGCTGGCTCGGTGATTATCGCCACTGGGGCATCCGCTCATACGACCGATAAGTTCGCGTATGGGAAATCGCCGAAAATTCTTCTGTGGGATGATTTCGAGAACAAAGTGTTGCCCGATGAAAAACTATCGAATGTGGTATTTATCCAATGTGCAGATTCGCGGAACGAAAAGCGTCCTTGGTGCAACAGGATTTGCTGCAACAAGACGATGGAACTCTCGCTGAAAATAAAGGATAAAAACCCCGATGCGAAAATCTGGGTTCTCAACCGCGACATAATGACCTATGGACATCACGAGTTGGAATACGCCGAGGCACGCAGGAAAGGCGTTCTGTTCATTAGATACCTGACAGAAAACGAGCCTGTCGTCGAGGTCGATGGAGAAAAAGTTACGGTAAAAGCCTACGACCCGCTGCTCGATTCGGAGATTTTGATAGTTCCCGATTATGTGGTGCTTCAAACGGGGCTCGACCCCAACGGCGATGATGCAATCGCAGAGAAAATTCCGCAGACGGATGGTTTTTGGAATGGTCTCGACCCGAAATTTTCGCCTCAGGAGACGAAGGAAGCGGGCGTTTTTGTTGTCGGTTCGGGCAGAATGCCGATGAATGCGAATGAAGTCATTCAGGATGCTCTCGCTGGTGCAGGTCAGTCGATGAAGTTCCTTTTTGCAGAAAAACTTCCCATAAGAAATCAGATTGCGTATGTTAGGGAAAGATTCTGTGTGGGATGTCAATACTGTATCGATGCCTGTGCTTACGATGCTCGCATTTTCGATACCGAAAATCGCAAGGTTTCCGTCATCTCGGAACAATGTATGGGCTGCGGTGCGTGTGCTGTTGCCTGTCCATCGGAAGCGACCGTGATGCTTTCTGCCGACAGAAACAAAGTTCACGCAGCAATTCTCGAAGCCGTTATGCAGTAAATATTTTGAAAATTATTCTCTACAAAAACACTTGCAGAGAAGTCGAAAAGTGTTTTTCTATGAATTTCCGAAAGAGACGAAAGTTTTGGAGGCAAAATGACTCGAAATACATTGATGGAACACGCTCGTGCAGGCGATGTTCTGGATGAATTCAAGGAGGTCGCCCAGTTCGAGCGAGTTCCGTTGGAAAAGATTATAGATGGTGTGGCAAACGGCACGATTGTTATAACGAAAAATAGTGTTCGCCCGCGTGAAATACGCTCTGTCGGTATCGGCGGAGGACTATCCATCAAGGTCAATGCGAATATCGGAACATCCGAGGATGTCAACGATAAAAAATTTGAATTGGCTAAACTCGATGCTGCGGTTAAAGCGAAAGCCGATGCCGTTATGGATTTGTCCACTGGTGGCGACCTGTTCGATATCAGACAATCGATTATCGAGGCGAGTCCTATTCCACTGGGAACTGTTCCGATTTATGAAACAACTGTGAATTTGCGTAAGGCGGGTGTGCCTGTGATTAAAATGACCCCGGACGATATATTCGCCACTATCGAAGAACAGGCAAAACAGGGCGTCGATTTTATGACTGTGCACGCAGGAGTCACAATGCGTGCAGTCGAATTGCTTCTATCCGCCGATAGATTGATGAATGTCGTCAGCCGGGGCGGGTCGTTTCTCGTCCAATGGATTCTATACAATGAAAAGGAAAATCCTTTATACGAATATTACGACAGACTTCTTGAGATAGCGAAAAAATACGATGTTACACTTTCGCTCGGCGATGGTATGAGACCCGGTGCTATCCACGATGCCACAGACAAACCGCAGATAGAGGAATTGACGGTTCTCGGCGAACTCGTGGACAAAGCGCGTCAGTTCGGTGTGCAATCTATGGTCGAAGGTCCTGGACATGTTCCATTGAATCAAGTCGAAACAAATATGAGAATTCAAAAATCGCTCTGCCACAATGCTCCGTTCTATGTTCTCGGACCCGTGGTTACCGATGTTGCCCCCGGATACGACCATATAACATCGGCAATCGGTGGAGCATGGGCTGCATATTTCGGTGCAGATTTTCTCTGCTATGTCACCAGAACCGAACATCTTTCGCTGCCCGATGTGAATGCCGTATATGAGGGTGTTATCGTGACGAAAATAGCCGCTCACGCCGCCGATGTTGCCCGTGGAATTCCCGGTGCAATCGACTGGGACAATGCGATGTCCAAAGCCAGATACGACCTCGATTGGAAAAAGCAAATCGAACTTGCAATCGATTCTGAGCGGGCAAAGAAAATCCGCGATGCGAGTCAACCGACGGATGAAGATGTCTGCACTATGTGCGGCGAATACTGTGCATTGAAAGCAATCAGGGAAGCACTACCCAAAAAATAGAACTGTCTCGGAGCACATTCCTCAGTTCACAGATGAGAAATTCACAATTGCATCCGCCTCATAAATTCTTATAATCGCATTTAGAAAATAATTCATTCCAATTTTTTTCGCTGAAAAAAACTTGCCAATCTCACAAAAATAATAGATTTTAATTAAAATTCTATCGAGGAGGCTTTATGAGATTCCGATTGGTTACGGTTGTTATGATAATCGTCGTTTTAGCGACAGGTGCACAGGCAAAGCATAAAAAGAAAAGTAATAAAGGAAAACTTTCTGTCAAAACCAGTGTTTCATACTATAATCCGCCGGGTAGTTCGAGTTCGGCACTTCTCTTCGAGCTTTCCGCTCGATACAATCTCTCCAACCGAGTTGTCAGCGGATTATCTGTGGGATGGTCGCAGTATGATGATGGCGGACAGAATGTGACATTCATACCCATTCAACTTAACGGGGAATTTCATCCATTGGGGCAAGGAACTTTCGACCCCTATGCAGGAGCGGGTATTTCCGCCAATTTAACTCAAACTGGCGACGATGTCGATGCAACCGCCGGTCTCCAGGCATTGGGCGGGATTTCTTTCAAGCCAAAAAGTGGTTTCGGGGTATCTATCGAGGTAAAATATATGCTCCTGGACATAACCGACCCGAGTTCGGGCACTTTCAGTCTCGGCGGTGGTGTCGATGTAAATTGGCAAACCGAACTATAAAAAATGGGGGGAAAAAATGAAAACAGCATTGATAATAATATTATTATCTGCCATAGTGGCATCTGCGGGAACTATAAGCGGCGAGATTGTATATCCGCCGGATGGAATGGGATTATATGTAGTAGTTGCAATCAGCCCCGATGATTTGAGTAGATTATTGGAAATGTATGGAACTGGCGATACATCGGGAATCGGCGAGTTTTTGATGTCACTTCCGCGAGACCAATTATTTTCACCTGGGGAATTCTCCATCGATGGTGATTTTGTCGATGGCGTCCCATATACAATTTTCGGTCTGAAATTATCGGGGATGTCTGTCCAGTCGGGCGACCCGATGGGACTTTCAAACATAGATGTTATAACTCACGATGGCAATGCGAGAGGTGTTATGGTAGAATTGGCAACAGAAAGCGATATAGGTGGATATATAAATTATTTCGGTGAGTTCCCTGGCTGTAAGATAAATGTCTATGATGCTATGCAAAATCCTCCCGCACTCGAAAGCACATATACCGTAAGTTCGGTAAGTTATACTATTACGGTGCCATCTGGCTTCAAGACAATGGAATTTTACATCGATGATAACGGGAACAATCGATGGGACCAAGGAGATGGTGAATCGGGAACATATTATTTTAATCCTGTGCCACGAAGTTGGGGACCCATCGTCTTTTCAGGAGGTGGAAATAGATTCTCCCACGGCGTCGATGTCATCCTATTGCCATCAGAAATTACAGAAACAAAGCAAAACGATGCACCACAAATTTCATATTCCCCATCGGGAGAGATAAGATTTTCAAATTGCGATGGAGATGTCTCGATAACCGATATTCTTGGAAAAATTATATTCGAAAAAAGTTTGAGCGGAAACGAGGAAATACGATTAGACCGAAATCTACCGTCGGGAACATATTTTATTATATTTAACAGTATGAATCAAAAATCTGTGCGGAAAATAAATTTAATCCATTGAGAATTAAAAAATATTAAAAAATATATTGCACATTTTTCGCTAATTTTTATTATTGGAAAATTGGAAGTAAAACTTCCATTAACATAAATCCAAATTATAAAGGAGGCAATTGTGGACGATACATTTGCGGTATTCGAAGAGCAAATCGAGAAATTAATCGATGCAGTTAAAAGATTAAAAACCGAGAAGAAGCAACTTATCGAGGCAAATCAGCAGCTCGAAGAACAGGTAAAAAACCTTCGAGATGAAATCGAACGGATAAATAGGGAGAAAGATGAACTCGCTCAATCTGTTCAAGGAACTGAAAGTGCAAAAGAGAAGTTGGATTCACTACTCTCGAGGATAAACGAAGCATTAAGCGAATAACAATAGATTTCGAGGGGATGCAGGGGATATGACGGAAAATGAAAAAAATACAGTCATCGTGAAAATATATAATCAAGAGCTGAAACTCAGAACCACAGAATCTCCCGATTATGTCCGCGAAGTGGCAAGATATGTAGATGCTAAAATTTATGAAGTCGTAGATAGTTCGGGTGGCATTCCATCATCGAAATTGATAATACTCGCCGCCTTGAATATAGCCGATGAACTGTTTAAAGAAAAAGAAAAACTCGAAAATCTAACACGGAAATTAGAGGAACATTCTAAAATTATTGCAGAAAAAATTTCTGAAATAGAAGTGGAAACTTAATTTTTTTCATATATCTGAAATCTCACCAAAATTCATATCCTCGAACATCCCCACTCATCGTGGAGGTGATGTTCAATGTTGACACCATTAAATATAGCAATTGTAATTGGTTTTGCTATCGTCGGCTTCGTCGTTGGTTATGTTCTAAGCAAACTCACCTTAAGCAAAGCAGTTTCATCTGCCAAGTCGGAAGCGAAAAGAATTCTCGACGAAGCTAAAAAGGAAATCGAGCTCAAAAAGAGTCAGATGGAACTGGAACTCGAGCGTGAACGTTCCCGTTCGAGAGCCAAGTTCGAGCAAATGACCCAATCTAAAAGAAACGAGTTGAACCGCCTGGAAAAACGACTCGATGAACAAAGAGAGTCTATCGAGCATCGTGCAGATTTGATTAGGCGAAGAGAACGAGAACTCAGCAATCTCGAGCGAAAACTCCAAAATAAGGATAGAATCTTAACCGAGAAACAAAAGAATTTGGATGAACTGATAAAACGCGAAAACGAAAAGCTCGAACAAATCGCGGGGATGACTCAGGAGGAAGCCAAAAATAGGCTTATGGAAAATATGGAAAGTAAAGCCCGTGCCGATGCCGCCCAACGAATCAAACAAATACGCGAGGAAGCGGAAGCAAAAGCCGAAAAGGAAGCTCGCGAAGTAATCATATCGGCGATTCAGAGATGTGCCGCCGAGACCACAGTGGAATCTACCGTATCTGTTGTCTCTCTTCCATCCGATGAAATCAAGGGCAGGATAATCGGTCGCGAGGGTAGAAATATCCGAGCATTCGAGACAGCAACAGGTGTCGATGTCATCGTGGACGATACACCGGAAGCTGTCATTCTTTCCGGCTACGACCCGATTAGACGAGAAACCGCGAAACTCGCGATGGAAAAACTCATTATGGACGGCAGAATCCATCCCGCGAGAATCGAAGAAGTCGTTCGGAAGGCAGAAAGAGAAATCGAAGGAATTTTTAAGGAAACAGGCGAGCAGGTTTGTTTCGAACTCGGCATCCATAATATTAAACCTGAACTTATAAAACTTTTAGGGAAATTAAAATACAGAACAAGCTACGGACAGAATGTTCTACAGCATTCGAAAGAGGTGGCATTTTTATCGGGTTATATAGCATCGGAATTGGGATTAAATCCCAAGATTGCAAAGCGATGCGGTCTTCTACACGACATCGGCAAAGCCATCGATAGAGAACAAGAAGGCACACACACTCAATTGGGATACGATGTGGCGAAAAAGTTCGGCGAGAACGATATAGTCCTCAATGCGATATTAGGGCATCACGAAGATGTCGAACCGATTTCACCATATACAATAATAGTTCAAGCGGCGGATGCTATATCGGGGGCAAGACCCGGTGCGAGACGAGAAACACTCGAAAATTATATCAAAAGACTCCAGCGTCTCGAAGAATTAGCCGATTCTTTCGATGGAGTTCAAAAAACCTATGCGATTCAGGCGGGAAGAGAAATTCGTGTTATAGTGGAGCCGGAGAAAATATCGGACCAGGAAGCGGATGTTTTAGCGGCGGAAATCGCACAAAGAATTCAACAGGAGATGGAATATCCAGGACAAATTAAAGTCGTTGTTATTCGAGAAAAAAGAGCAATAGACTATGCGAAGTAGTTGATTTAATCACATTAGTCAGATGATATTTTGATATATCATTCGATGTTTATCTGAAAGGGGCGTATTTTGAGAGAGGTAAAAGTAGTATTTCTCGGCGACATCTATGCGAAAGCAGGGAAAAATGCAGTTCAGTCTATAATACCATATTTAAGGGAACAATATGTCCCCGATGTTATTATAGCAAATGCGGAAAATATCGCTGGGGGTTTCGGTATCACAGAGAATCTGCTGAAAAAATTATTCCGCTATGGCGTAGATGTCATAACGCTCGGCAATCACACTTGGAATAAACGAGATGAATTAGGAAATTCTCTCGATACTTTCGAAAATGTTCTGCGTCCTGCAAACTATCCACCCGGCAATCAGGGGCACGGCTCGACTATTTTCACCACAGAAGATGGTGTGAAAATCGGTGTCCTGAACTTAATGGGAAGAATCTATCTTCCTCCAACGGATTGTCCTTTCCGAACAGGAAAAGAATATGTCCGCAGGCTGCGAATCGAAACGCCGATTATAATAGTCGACTTTCACGGTGAAGCGACATCGGAAAAAGTCGCTATGGGATATTTTCTCGATGGCACGGTCTCAGCGGTTATCGGGACACATACTCATATCCAAACAGCCGATGAAAAAATACTTCCCGGTGGAACCGCATACATAACCGATTGCGGAATGACGGGTCCGCACGATTCCGTTATCGGCGTGAAAAAGGATATTATACTCGAACATTTTGTCAAAGCCATTCAAGTTCGGTTCGAGCCCGCCTCCAGCGGAGTTAGGGTGCAAGGTGTTTTCCTGAAAATCGATGCCAAAACAGGAAGAGCAAATCACATAGAGAGAATAGATATACCTATAAGCGACGAATAAAACATTTTGATTAAATAATACGCAGTTAGTCTGCCTAATTCAATCAATATAGTATGTCATTTAGAGAGGATACAAGAACAGTATTCGAGCGGGACCCTGCTGCGAGGTCGTTAATCGAGGTGCTTACCTGCTATCCTGGTTTGCGTGCTATATGGCTACATCGAATCGCTCATTTTTTCTGGCGGAAAAAATTTCGCCTTGTGGCGAGATTGATTTCGGAATTCGGCAGATTTATCAATGGTATCGAAATACACCCTGGTGCACAAATAGGCAGAAGGTTCTTTATCGACCACGGCACAGGCATAGTAATCGGCGAAACGACGATTATCGGCGATGATTGCACATTATTTCAAGGTGTTACGCTCGGAGGCACAGGCAAGGAAAAAGGGAAACGACACCCTACTCTAGGGCATAGCGTAGTAATCGGTGCCGGAGCAAAAATTTTGGGCAATATAAAAATAGGAGATGGCGTTAGAATCGGTGCTGGTTCGGTAGTCGTGCGGAATGTTCCTCCGAATTGCACTGTTGTCGGTGTTCCTGGCAGAATCGTTCGCCGACACGAGAAGCGTCCCAAAGAAACTATACTCGACCACGGAAATCTTCCCGACCCAGTCGTAGAAATGTTACGCCAACTCGAAAATCAAATCAACAGATTGAACAAACATCTCGCAGAATACGATATAAAAAAGGAAGATTTCTAAATCCCCATTCTACACTTGTCAAACTCTATGCTTCTCCTTAACTTATTTTTATGAGTTTAAACATAAAAATATCGGCATTTTTACTTGGAGTATATACTGTTTATGTTCAAACTATAATGCTGAGAGAACTTTTTGCTGTTTTCGGTTTCAGCGAACTCCTTTTTGCACTTATACTTTTCTTTTGGCTTGTCTGGGGGGCATTAGGCAGCTTCACCTATCGGAAAGGTTCGGTAGGTTTGCAATTTGCGATACTCGGGATTTTTGGCGTATTGACACCCGTTTTAGTTCGGGCATTGGCTATTTTTCTCCGCCCGCAATTCGGACTCGCTACACCGACTATAAATGTAGCATTGGCAGGACTTATCGGCACCGCTGTCGCGTTTTTCGATGGAAGAGCATTTTCTGCGATGGCTCGCTCGGGCGATACTCATAAACTATACGCATTCGAAGGATTGGGAGCATTTGTGGGTGGAATTTTATCAATTATCCCCATAGGAATTCTATCCCGACCAGCAATTTCGATACTCGCTCTTTTTCTCCTAATCCCTATCTATGCTCAGAGTAAACGAAATTCTCTGCTCTATCTTTCGATTTTAATTTTAGCGGTTTTTATCTCATCTCTGGTTTTTCCGATATTTAGCAAAACTTTATGGCAAGGTTTTAAGATTGTCGAGTTCGATTCGCCATACGGGAGAATTTCACTGCTCGAACGACAGGGGGAAAACTACATATACGAAAACGGCAAACTCGTTTTGTCGGGAGGTGATTCACTTTCTGCCGAGCAGATTGTTCATCCGATAATGTGGGCGAAAAATTCACCGAAAAACATAGTTCTCGTGGGAGGACTATTCAAGGGAGCTTTGCGAGATATTTTGAAACATAATCCCGAACGAGTGATTTTACCATTCCCCGACAACAAATTGCTTACGAGTGCCATCGCTATGTTCCCATCCATCAGGAACTCTGTCGATGATGAACGCGTCTATATCGTCGAACAAGACCCGAGATATTTTTTCCGACATCAAAATAGACTATATGATGTTATCATTTCAATGCCGGGGTTTCCATCGTCGGGAGCCGATAATCGTTTCTGGACGGTAGAATATTTCGAGCAACTTCGCTCGTCGCTGGCGGATAGCGGTATAGTAGGCGTAGCGATACCTGTTGGAGCAAATTATCTATCCGAATATCAAGCCGAGCTTTGTTCATCTGTATGGAAGACATTTCTAAAAGTTTTCCCCGATGGTGAGATATATTTTTTAGATGCTGCGGTTCTTATGGTTTCGGGCAAAGATAGGAAGTTGGATTTGGCGGAAACACTTATAAATGCGAAATACCTCAGAGATGTTCATTCGGTAACTGTGCCTAAATCTTATTTGCCCATACTTTTCCAATCTCAGCGAGAGGCAACACTACATCGGCAACTTCGGGAAGCGAAATTCACACAGATAAATCGCGATTGGCATCCATTAGCATACCTTTGGGGGATACTCGAACAAAGTTATCTGTCAAACACGAAAATACCGACAAGTATTTTTGTAAATGGTAGTAAAAAAAGTCTTATATTAGGTTTATTTTTTATGGGAATAATTTTTATCTCGACGGTTTTTTTCAAAAAATATTCTGCTCTCATCTGGGTGATGACAGGTGGAATATGGGGGATGTTTTCGCAAAC
>CAYRNI010000026.1:0-2995 GCA_964425665.1 uncultured bacterium | reverse complement strand
GGTGCTGGAATCGGAACTATGTTGGCGCTATATATAATTCCCTTGAATCAACCTATAGCTATAATTTTAGGATTAACAATGATGATTTTAATATCGGGAATAAGATGTATTATATAATCAAATGCCTCGGCATTGCCAATCGGGACGAGTGATATAATATGCTATTGTTTCGAGTTCGCCAGCTAAGTTCACATTTTTTATAACGAATTCGTCCTTAGTAGAGACCCTAACATCGGTGAAATTTAGGATACCTTCGATTCCAGCATCGACGAGTTTTTCGATAGAATTTTTAGCAGCAGATGCAGGAACGGATATTATCGCGATTTGAATATTCTTTCTATTGATTACTTTTTTCATATCGTCGGGATGAAATATAGGGATTCCATTATATTTTTTGCCAATTTTGTTTTCATCGATATCGAAAATGGCGACAATGTCGAAACCCGACCTCTGAAAACCTTTATACCCTGCGAGAGCCTCACCGAGATGCCCGAGACCCACTATCGCGACATTCCATTTACGATTGATTCCCAATATCGAGCGGATTCTTTGAATTAGAGATTGGATATGATAGCCCTTACCCTTGCGTCCAAAATTCCCAAAACAGGAAAGGTCCTTTCTAACCTGAGCGGAGGTTAAACCATTCCGTTCCGCGATAGATTTCGAGGAAATATACTTATGTCCTTCCGATTGCGCTTCCTCCAATGTTCTCAAATATATGGAAAGTCTATTCACCGTGGCAAGTGGTGTAGGACCATAATATTCTGTCATATATTACCTCCATATCCAATTTTTTTATTACAATATAAAAAAAATAGGGGGATACAAAAGAAAAATTGTTCCCCCTATTATTTTTCCACCACCTATTAAAATACTATTCGCCCGATGGAGCAGGTGGAATAAATCCTTCTTTCATAAGAAGCTGAACGCTTTCTCGGGCATTTTTAATTTTTTCCTCAGCCATCTTCATAAGTTCCTCACGAGTTCGATGCACTTGTGCTACACCTTGCTCGATTGCCTTCAATGCCACCGCGACCGCCTCACGAGGAAATACCTCCCATTCTTCCATAGTGGGGATGATATAATCTTCTCTAAGCCCATTATCTTCTGCCACTTTCGCCAATTCCTTAGCAGCAGCGAGGCACATTTCATCGGTAATCGTTTTTGCGCGAACATCGAGTGTTCCACGGAATATTCCAGGGAAACCGAGCGAATTATTCACCTGATTTGGAAAATCACTTCTTCCTGTCGCCACTATTTTTGCACCAGCAGCTTTTGCCTCCCAAGGATAAATCTCGGGAACGGGATTCGCACAGGTGAATAAAATCGGGTCCTTCGCCATAAGTTTTATCCATTCGGGCTGTATAACGCCAGGACCAGATTTCGACAACGCGATGACAACATCCGCACCTTTCATCGCCTCGGGAATTCCACCCTCGATTTTGTCAGGATTAGTAATTTGAGTAAGTTCCCATTTCTCCTTATATTTGGTTGCTAAAATTTCTGCATCTTCGCGATTTGTGCGAAGTGTCCCTTTGGAATCTACCATTATAACATTCTCGGGTTTTACTCCGGCGAGAAACATCTGATGAGCTATCCTGATATTCGCTGCGCCCGCACCTATCGCCGCGATTCTTATTTTCGACAGGTCTTTATTCACCACCTTAACTGCATTTATAAGACCCGCCACTGTGACCGCCGCTGTTCCCTGTTGGTCATCGTGCCAAATTGGAATATGAGCCCTTTTACGCAGTTCATCGAGAATGTAAAAACATTTCGGTTGTGATAAATCCTCCAGATTCACGCCACCGAATGAAGGCTGAAGCTTCAATACGAAATCGATTATCTCGTCGGGGTCTTTCGTATCGACCATTATTGGAAACGCATCTACCCCACCGAGATATTTGAACAATAACGCCTTTCCCTCCATAACGGGCAATCCCGCCTCGGGACCGATATCTCCGAGACCGAGAACTCGTGTGCCATCAGAGACAACCGCCACAAAATTCCCCTTGTTAGTATGCTCGTAGACCTTAAGCGGATTATCTCTGATATCGAGACACGGCTTGGCGACACCCGGAGTATACCATATAGCGAAATCATCCATATTTCGCACGACACACTTCGCTATCACCTGAACCTTACCCTGATAGAATGGATGCAATTTCATCGCATCGCGACCAGGTTTCTCAGATTTTTTAACAAGCTGCTCATAGGTAAGCTCTTCGCTACTCATCGCTTCCTCCAAATTTAATGTTATTGTGAATTCTATCACAAACTATTTTCACTCGAATTATTGTCAAGGACTTTTGATATTTTTTATTGTTGGATTAAGTTTCTCGATATCGACAGAACTATCGACAACATTCACACGCCAAATACCGTCATAGGAAATTCCCGAGCCACAAGGGATTTTCAAGAAATCTATCGCTCTATCACGAGTGGGTATAACAACTCTTCGCTCGATATCGAAAAAAACGCCGAGCGTGTCAAATTTTCCGTTTGAGTTCCATAGTTCTGCATATCCGAGTTTCTGCGGACTAATCCATTGGAACGCATCGGACGATGCCAGCGAATCGCAATAGTGGATAATTCCTCCTTCGATAGCATCCACGACCACGAGGCGCCAATAAGATACATCACCGAAATCCCATTCCGATGCGGAAAAAGCCAGAAATTTTCCATCGGGTGAAACTCTGGCACACCGCGCAGAGCGGGCAAAAGAACCTCTCGTCAGTGTCCGAGTTAGCCCCGTCGCCCTGCTGAACATATACACAGAATCTTGGGCGGCATAGAAAAATCTGTTATGTGCAGCATCCACAGCGATGAGAAAAGCATCATTTGGCTCGAGAATTTCAATCTTTCGGCATAAAGATAAATTTCCTGCCGTATCGATTTTACACATCTGGAAACCCTCTGTCGTTTGAATGCAAATCCGATTATCCGGCGAGAATGTCGCAGAGATTATGTTATGAGATATTTTATTTCTCCCCGC
>CAYRNI010000025.1:0-20977 GCA_964425665.1 uncultured bacterium | reverse complement strand
CAATCGCATCGGGAATATATTTTGTTAAAGTGCGAACAAAATATGGCTTGCCTAAAACAAAACCCATTATATATTTGAAATAAACAGGGAGGTATAAATGATTTCTCGTTATTCTAATTCATCGATGTCTAAGATTTGGAGCGATGACCATAGGTTCAAGAAATGGCTCAAAATCGAACTTGCTGTATGCGAGGCTCAGGCGGAGCTAGGGAATATCCCGCAGGAAACCTACGACGAAATCGTGAAAAAAGCGTCGTTCAAACTGACAGATATTAGAAAAGCAGAGGCTAAAACCAAGCACGAAGTAGTCGCATTTCTAAATGTTCTTCAAAAAAATGTCGGCGAGGATGCCTCGCGATGGATTCATTTCGGATTGACATCCTCGGATATAATGGATACAGCGCTGGCTCTCCAAATTAAAGATGCCTCCACAATCATAAAAAAGGATATAACGGATTTGATGAGCACTATAAAATCTCTCGCCAACAAACACAGATATGCTCCAATAATCGGAAGAACACACGGGGTCCACGCCGAGCCGACCACTCTCGGCTTAAAATTTGCCGCTTGGTTCGATGAAATGCGGAGGAATAAGGAAAATTTCGAGTATGCATTAGAAAATGCTCTCGTCGGCAAGATTTCCGGTGCGGTGGGAAATTTTGCTAATGTCGACCCGAAGGTAGAAGAAAAGGTTATGAAAAAACTTGGGCTCAAAGCCGAACCCGCTCCTACGCAGGTCGTCCATCGAGATAGACACGCACGATTGATTGCGAGCCTGGCAATTATGGCTGCAACAATCGAAAAAATCGCAACTGAAATCCGAAATCTTCAAAGGACAGAAATCGGCGAAATGGAGGAGCCATTCGCCGCTACTCAACAAGGCTCATCGGCGATGCCACATAAGAGAAACCCGATTCAATGCGAACAATTGTGTGGTCTCGCCAGATTGATGCGGTCCTATACGATTCCCGCTATCGAAAACATAGTCCTGTGGCACGAAAGAGATATTTCACATTCTTCCGTCGAGAGAGTCATAATACCTGATGCTTTCACTCTTGCAGACTATATGCTCACTAAATTGAATAGTATACTTTCTGGTATCACGATTCATACCGACAAGATGATGAAAAACATCGAGATGAGCAGAGGGCTCATATTCAGCCAGAGACTTCTGCTAAAACTTATCAAATCGGGTGTTCCTCGCGCTAAGGCTCATCTTATGATTCAGGGAAAGGTTATGTCCACCTTGCGCAAGGGCGAAGATTTTATGAAACAAGTCGTCAAAGATGGTGAAATTCGTCGATACATATCCCTCGAAGAGATTCAAGCACTGTTCGACCTCGATGTATATATCAGATATGTCGATTATATATACAAAAGGGTATTCTCTAAGAAAAAGAAATAAAACTATTGCTCGATGAACATCTTCGGCGATATGAAAAGGTTTTACATAAAAGTTTTCGGAATCGTTCAAGGTGTCGGGTTCAGATTTTTTACGATGCGCAAGGCACAGAAACATAACATAGTTGGCTATGTCAGAAATCTCGCTGATGGTTCCGTAGAAATCGATGCTCGGGGCAAACCAGACGATTTGGAAAAATTCCTAATGGATATAAAAAAAGGACCACCGGTAGGGAAAATATCGAAAATAGAGGTTTCATCTCTCGAACCCGACGATGAATATCGCGATTTCGAGATAAAGTTCTAATCCGATGCGAAAATTCTACACAACAGTTATTATCATCGTCATCGTCGCTTCTGGAATCTTTCTCTATTTTTTTTCGATACGAGGACACAAAAACCAAACTATACACCGTAGCGATTGGGTTATCTCGCGAGCCTGTGTGAATAAAGATATATCGGTTTATACCTCTCCTCGACCAGCGAGAAAATTCGTTCGCTGGAACGGAAAAATTTTTGTATCCACCGCTGGCGGGCTGTTCCTTGTCGAAAATAATAAGCTGGCAAAACCGCTCACTGTCGCCGATGGATTACCATCCCACGATATTTACGATGCACAACTCTACGGCTCGGACATTATCCTCGCGACAGATAGAGGTCTCGCTATTGTCGAGCCTAACTATACAATCACACAAATAACGAATCCGAAAAATTCCAGATGCAATCGCATAAACGCTCTGGCTGGCTCCCGAAAAATTATTTTTGCAACCGATAATGGACTTTTCGATTTCGATGGCGACGATGTTTCAAAAATTGCCGATGGTAAATTCGACAGAATCATCGAAATTTCCGGTGGATACATTATCACCGACAGTGCGGGAAAAATTTATCGTCTTTCTGACGAAAAAATCGCTCCGATATGTGCTGTTCACACACCAATTCACGATATAGCATACTACGATGACAAAATATTTGTCGCCACATCGCGAGGGTGTCTGAAAATATCCACAAAAGGCGAGATAATCGACACTGTCCGCACGACAGAACCGATGACAACCTGCGTAAAATTCGGTAGCGACACATTATTCGCCGCTGGTTTCTATGGATGCGATATGTTCGTCGCCGATAAGAAAATCCGCACGATAAAAATTCCATTGCGATGGGGTGGTATTCGCGATATCACGACCTATAATGGCGAGTATCTTCTCTGCGGGGATGGTGGAGTTATAGATGAATCGGGCAACTCTCTGGACGACGGTTTTCTTCCGAGCAACAGAATCACCGCTATATGCGAGTTCGATGGTGAAATATGGGTGGGGACATTCTCCGATGGGCTTTCACACCTCGACGGCGATAGATGGAAAATCGAGCATTTCGAATTTTCACCATTCATCAATTCGTTGGTCAGTGATGGCGAAGCATTATGGGTAGGAACCGACGATGGTTTGGTCAGAATAGCGGGGAATATCAAAGTCTTTGGAAAACGAGACGGCTTGAACTCGGACCACATAACCGCACTGCATTTCGATGGCGAACATATTTGGGTCGCGACTAATCGAGGCGTATGCGAGAGCGAGAACTTCGGCTGGCGGCAGTTCTATATCAACGATGGGCTATGTGGAGACCATACATATTCGATTTACTCCAAAGATAATGATGTCTGGATTGCGACTTATGGTGGAATAACAGAAATTTCACCGGTGGAATCGCGGTGCTTTCGCAGAGTCGACGGCGCATTGAAAAACGACTGGGCAACCGCCGTGATAATCTCCGACGATGGCGTATTCGTTGGAACTTATGGCGGTGGTATCTCTCGATATTCGAATGGACAGTGGAAATTCTACGAGAAAGGTGCGATTGTAAATCCGAATGCTGTCGCGCTGTGGCGCGGAAAACCTGTGTTCGGCACTGCCCAAAATGGTATCCTAATATGGGATGGTATCGATTTCGTCCATTTCGATACAAAAAATGGTTTGCCATCCGATGAAATTCTATCTATCTTCGCAGATGAAAATTACATCTGGCTCGGAACGGTCGATGGTATCGCAAAATTTTCACCGAATATATAAATGGCAAAAAAGTTCGACATAAAATCTACGGTCTTGAGAAACCGCACAGTGGCAAAAGATACAGTCGCAATAGATTTATATGCGCCTCAAATCTCGGAGAATATTTCACCTGGACAATTCGTTATGGTGGAGGTTCCCGGTAAATTTCTGCGGAGGCCTCTATCCGTCGCCGGCGTCGATGGAAATAGGATTACTTTGCTAATTCGTATTGTCGGCGAGGGAACAAAAATTTTAGCATCGCAGCGGCGAAACAGCCGATTAAAAATTCTCGGTCCATTAGGGAATTCGTTTCCTGAAATTACTCAACGGAAAATCTTGGTCGCTGGTGGTATCGGTATCGCTCCGTTGCTTTTCTATGCGAATCGACATCCGCGGAATCTCGATTTTATATACGGCGAAACGAACAACTCCTATCTGATAGATAGTGATTTCATCCCTACGAGTGTAAAAATATCCACCGATGACGGCAGCGAGGGTTTTTTAGGCAATGCCTGCGAACTTCTGCAAACTCTCGAGCCCGCCCCCATACTCGCTTGCGGACCTGAACCTATGCTCTACGAAATCGCAAGTATAGCGAAGCGGTGGAATGTCCCTGCATTCATCTCGCTCGAGTCCCGTATGGCTTGTGGATTCGGTGTATGTAATGGCTGTGCAATCGAAACAAAGAATGGAATGAAAAAAGTTTGCACCGATGGACCCATATTCCCTGCTGAAATAATCTTGTAAAAAATCGAAATACCAAATAACTTTCGCCAATAAATCAATTTCCTCAATCATTTTTATGGACAAAAGAAATAGGGAAAGTATATTTCAATTATGAGAAAAATATCGATAGTCATTACAGCGATTTTCATCTGTATCTTTGGTGAGCAAAAGGAAACAACTCTTTTTTATCCGCCTTTCGCTCACACCTGGGGTGTGCATCGCGGAACAGAGGAAAAACTCGATATGATATTAGGCGATGTCACCGATTTCGACAATCCGCAGGGACTCGCTGCTGTAAAACTCAAAAGTTGGGATAACCCCAAAAATACCGACGATGACGATGAAATCACTTGTTTCGGTGTGAATGCTAACCGCGGACAAATAATCTACAATACTTCGATGCGCTCTCTGGGAATTTATGGCAGAAACGGAAGCGGTATCGGTGAATTCTCGAATCCTCGCGGTATCAGAGCGACTCCCGATGGAGATATTTATGTCGCCGATATGGGAAACCATCGCATTGTCCATCTAAAAATGCCAAAATTTGAACTTCAATGGGTAAAAACATTAGGGGATACTTTTTTACTCGCACCGTTCGATGTCGCTGTGGCACCGGGTGGAACATTGTATATCACCGATACCTTGCGGAATTCGATTGTAGTGATGGATACATCGGGAAAAATAATCGACGAGTTCAAAAAATTGCACAGTCCTCGCGGAATCGATATCGATGCCTCGACATTCCGATGGTCTGCCATTAAAAAGAATTTCATAGTGGTCGTGGATTCATCGGGTAAAAAAATCGTGAAAATCGATAGAATTTCTGGACAAATCGAAAAATCGGTTTCTATGAGCAAACTCGGTTTCCCTAATGCGGATTTGCAGTATATCGCTCTCGATTATCTCGATAACTGCTATGTTCCCGACTCGATAAATTGCAAAATTCACAAGTTCGACAGAAAACTTAACTATATCGTTTCAGTCGGAGAGTGTGGAACTAAGGACGAGCAGTTCGACCATCCTCGAGGAATTGCTATCTGGCGGAGGTTCGGTCAAATCATTATTTCCGAGCGAAGTGGCGCTCAATATTTCTGGGTCGGCGTCGATGTTAAAAACCTCGATTTCTCATTAGATAAAGATAAAAGAAAAATTTTACTGAATTTTTTAATCACTGAATCTGCTTATGTTACAGTAGAAATCGAGGGTAAGAGTGAGAATGGTAAAAAAATCGATAGGCAGAGGCTATACCGTCACAGAGTTTCCATCGGCAGGCGAAAACTCGGAATCAAAATTCCATCTAAGATACCAGCGGGAAAATACAAAATTTATCTGATATTCGAGGCGACATATAGTTCCTATAAGCATTTTCAAAAGGAATTCACAGAAAAAATAGAATTGTTATATTAATTTTTTTACATTATTTCATAAATCAGGATAAATTAAATAGCAGTAAGACTTCAAATCATACGGAAAATTGAAGAGCCATTGGTTCTTTTAATTTCAATCGTTTCGAAGTAAAATATGCCAAAAATCATCGATGATACAAGAACACTGCGGATAGAAAAAATCGTTCAAGGCGGAATGGGTCTCGCAAAAGACGATGGCAAAACTTTTTTCATCTACGGTGCATTGCCGGATGAGAAAATTGTCGCCAGAATCTATACGAAACGAAAAGGTGTCTATTTCGGTGAGACAATAGATATAATCGAGCCATCGCCGATTCGTATCGAACCGAAATGCGAACATTTTGGGAAATGCGGCGGATGCACCTTTCAGCACATACCATACGAAAAGCAACTCGAGTTCAAAAGAGCGATTGTCGAGGAAACTCTGCATCGAATTGGAAAATTCGACAATATAGAAATCGAAAATATCGTTCCATCGCCGATGCAATGGGGCTATCGGAACAAGATGGAGTTCGCATTCGGCAAAAATAATGACGGTGTATTTGTCGGTCTGCACCGAAGAGGGAGATTCGACCAACTTCTACCTGTCGCAAAAGATTGCCTTTTGATTTCCGATGAAATGCGAAATGTCGTCGCTTCAATCGAGGAAATGGCTCGGAGCGAAATACCTTACGACCCAAAAAGTGGAACGGGCTATCTTCGATTTTTGACCATAAGAAAAAGTTTCGCTATGAACAAATTGCTTGTTGGGATAACTATCACGCGGAATATCGAACCCGAAACATTCAAATTCTGGTTCGAGGAACTCGACAGACAATTTCCCGAACTTATCGCCGGCGGGTTCATTACCATAAATCTCGCTGGAAGCAGTTCTTGTGGCGAGATTATCCCGCTGTTCGGGGAAAACGAGTTCATCGAAAAAATCGGCGAGAAGAAATTTTCGGTTTCGGCGGATTCATTTTTCCAAACAAACCCACTCGGTGCAGAAAAATTATACTCAGTAGTAAAGAATTTTGCCGAACCGAGAGGCGACGAAAAACTTTGGGACCTATATTGCGGAACGGGAACAATCGGAATATATCTTCGGGATAGTGTCGCATCGGTTCTCGGAATAGAATCCAATGAAAAATCGATAGACGATGCTCGAAAGAACGCAGAGTTAAACGAAATAGAACTCGAAACTAAAAGGAATGAAATCGTTCTGCCATCCGATGGAAAAGTGCATTTCATAAGCGGAGATGTCAAAAAAATCTTATGGGAATTTCAGCAACGAAATTTCGAACCGCCTGATATAATCACAATCGACCCACCAAGAGCGGGGCTATCGAAAAAAGTTGTTGCAAGAATAGCACATTTCGCTCCCAAGCGAATCGTATATGTTTCTTGTAATCCTGTGACGCTCGCGAGAGATGGTGCACTTTTCGGCGAGAATGGATTTAAACTCGTCCGCGTCCGTCCCGTGGATATGTTCCCACAAACATACCATATCGAAAGCGTCGCTCTGTTCGAAAAATATCGACCAACCTAAAATAATTTTTTATCAAAGTTGGAAATCACTTGCAATATCGATACTATAAAATATCTTTTTAATTTAAAATTAAATGGTTATGAAAAGTCTAAACAATGGAAAACTATCAGTCGGCGGGCAGGCTGTAATCGAGGGCGTTATGATGCGTTCGCCGAATCGGATTTCTATGGCGGTTCGCAATCCGCAGAATGAAATCGAGATTTTAGGCTGGGATTTTGAACCGATTTCTAAAAAATCTAAAATTCTCGGTCTGCCTATTGTTCGTGGAGTGGTCAATTTGGGTGAAACGCTCTATTGGGGGGTAAAAACACTTCAAATTTCCGCTCAAATCGCATCGGGGGAAAAAGGCGAAGAGCCATCATTCGGGGCAAAATTGTGGAGTGCCCTTTCTCTCGTCATCGGATTAACTGTGGGAGTGGCATTGTTCGCATACTTTCCGCTCTACTCATCGGGATTGCTCGGGCTGAAAGATAAACCATTTATGTTCAACCTATTCGCTGGACTCGTAAGAGTGGTTCTATTTTTGGGCTATCTTTTTGCTATTTCATTGATGAAGGATGTGAAAAGATTATTTCGCTATCACGGTGCCGAGCACAAAACTATATTCGCATTCGAAAATGGCGAACCGCTCATCCCCGACAGAGTGCAAAAATATTCTACCCTTCACCCACGATGCGGAACGAGTTTCCTTCTGATTGTGGCAGTGATTGCAATCATTTTCTTCGCACTTTTCGACGGAATCTGCTACGCTATATGGGGTTTCGCACCGAGACCGATAATCCGACTGCCGATACATCTTTTGTTATTTCCAATTCTTGCGGGAATTTCTTACGAATTTCTGAAATTTTCCGCAAAACTTTCGAGTGATAACTGGTTCGGAAAAATAATCGTGGCACCAGGATTATGGCTTCAAAAAATCACTACTCAACCACCGGATAATAGTATGCTCGAGGTAGCAATCGCATCGTTGATGGATTCTATTAAGAATATTTCGATTGGGCATAATTTCAAAGGAAAAAATCAGGAGAGTATAAGAGATGACATCGGATAAACCGATATATGTAGCATTCTTATGGCATATGCACCAACCGTGGTATATATGGAATGAGGATGGAGAATCCGCCTTGCCGTGGGTTAGACTTCACACGATTAAAGATTATTACGATATGCCGAAATTACTCGAGGACACAGGTTTCCCCGCAACCATAAACTATGTGCCGTCGCTGTTGAAACAAATCGAACTTATCGCCACGGGAAAAACTTACGATAGTTTTTGGGAGGCTATAATACCCGAGATGAACGAGATGGACGAATCGAAATTGAACATCGTGGTAACACATCTCTTCGATGCCAATTTCGATAGGTTCATAAAGGAATCACCGAGGTATATGGAACTCTACGCGAAGCGTGGAAAATCGAACGACTGGCGATTATTTTCTCCTCAGGATATTAGAGATATACAAGTTCATTTCATTCTCGCCTGGATGGGACAAAGTTTGAGGGAACTTCCCGAAGTTAAAAAACTGATTATAAAGGACAGCGATTATACATCGAGCGATAAAAAGTTATTACTCGATTTAGTCGGCAGAAGAATTTCGGAAACTATTCCATACATCAAAAAACTTTGGGATGAAAATAAGATAACATTGACCTACTCTCCATACTATCATCCGATACTTCCTCTATTGTGTGATTTGACACTTTCTCAGAAGGCAAACCCTACGGCTAAAATACCGAATAAGCCTTATTTTTATCCTGCGGATGCCTCACGCCAAGTCAAAATCGGTGGAGAATATTTCGAGAAATTGTTCGGTAGAATCCCCGATGGCATCTGGCCTCCCGAGGGCGGTGTTGCCGACGAGATATTGAGTATATTCATCGAATCGGGTGCTAAGTATTTTTTCACCGATGAGGAAATTTTAAGAAAATCTCTCGAAATCTCCCTCGGAGAACAAATAACTCTCACACCGACAAAACTTTACACACCTTATCGAATATTCAGGGGACGAAAAAACATTTCGGTATTTTTCAGGGATAAAAAGCTCTCTGATAAAATCGGGTTCGTATATTACAGTTGGGCACCCGAGGATGCTGCTGACGATTTCGTGAACTCACTTATGCGTATAAGAGACGCACTTCCAAATGATGATAAAGACTATATTGTCTCCATTATACTCGACGGCGAAAATGCTTGGGAATATTACAAAGACAATGGTAAACCGTTCCTTTCGAGTCTATATAAAAAACTATTAGAACATCCAAATATTATTCCGATAACATTCGAGGAATACCTTAAAAGGCACGATGACCTACCTATTCTCGACAGAATAGCACCTGGTTCCTGGATAAATGGTGATTTTTCTACTTGGTGTGGAGTTCCCGAGAAAAATCGCGCGTGGGAGTTGCTATCGGAGGCGAGGAGTAATTTTCAATTAAATGCAGATAGATTATCTCAACCGATTCGGGAAAAGATTATGCACTACATCTCCGTTGCAGAAGGTTCCGATTGGTTTTGGTGGTTCGGAGAAACGAACTACACACCTTATCTCGAAGTGTTCGATTCCTTATTCAGACACCAATTGAAGCAAGTGTATAAACTTATGGATGAAAATATTCCCGAGCAACTCGAAGAACCCGTTCATATAATTAAGCACGCCATAGAACCTGTGCGGAAACCGATACAATTTATGACGCCATCGCTGGAGGGGAAAACCACTACATATTTCGAATGGTCAGCAGCAGGTTTTTATAAGGCATCGGGTTTCCGAGGGACTATGTATAGTTCCAAAAGTTATATCATCTCTCGCCTATTTTTCGGTTTCAATCTCGAGAACTTATACCTTCGCCTCGACTCCAAACAAAACCTGCGCGATTTTTTCGCGGAAGGCGGAAACATCTCGCTCGAATTTCTCGAACCATCGCGTATGGAAATTGTCCTCTTCTTCAAAAACGATACATTGAAATGGAAAGTATATAGCATCGAAAAGAACGAGAAAAAAATAATCGAAAATTCCAACATAGAAGCCGTTTGTGAGCAAATCGTCGAGATGAAAATTCCGTTTAAGACTCTCGGTGCCGACTCGGAAAACCCGATTAAATTCATCGTCTATGTGAGGGAAGATTCGATTTTAGAACAGAGATTCCCTCCCTGTGGACAGTATATGGAAATCGCTCTACCAGATGAAGATTTCGAAGATAGTATGTGGTATGTCTAATACCTTTCGGGATTTTTTTGCGTCATTATTCCGAAAATCTAATGGAATGGAATTTCTCGCGACGACGCGGACTATACAAAAATTGCCGGATTTATCTCGAACTTTTAATTTTGAATTACTATGGCATTGAAACTAAAAATTCTCACGGTGGGAACACCAGATAGATGGGCGAAATCTGCTGTGGAACATTGGCGGAGAAGAATCGAAGTTTTCGCAGAAATTGAACTCGATTTTCTTCGAATTCACAGAAAACACAAACCGAGCGATGTCATCTTGAAACGGATGGGAGATTATCCTGTTGCCTTAACGATAGCGGGCGAACGACTAACTTCGCGAGATTGGGCAAAGTTTTTAGAACGAGCCAAATTCGAGAACTTTTCTCCCGTATTTATAATCGGCGGTGCAGATGGATTACCACGAGATGTTATCGAAAAATGCAGGAGAAAAATCTCTCTCGCCCCGATAACATTGCAGCACGAAGTAGCCTTGATTGTCCTAATGGAGCAAATCTTTCGCGGGTTGTCGATAAATGCCGGCACACCGTATCATCGTCACAGCGATGACATCGGCGGAAAATGAAAATCCCCGATTTTAAAAAAACAGATGGCAGTTGGACTGTCCATCGAACTATCCTGACTATAAATCCATAATGTCGTATCAGGGGGATATTTTCGATGAACGAGATTTCATCGGTCATCTCATCTGATTTTGCTGCCTGGTCTCACATCTTTATCTACTGTAAGAACGGAAACAGTTTTACCATCGTCGGCGGCGAGAAGCATCCCTCGACTTTCATATCCACGAATTTTAGCAGGCTGGAGATTGGAGACGACCACAATCTTTTTCCCTTCGAGTTCCTCTGGCGTATACCATTTTGCCAGCCCCGCGACGAGATTCCTATGCTCCGTTCCGATATCCACATCCAAAAGCAAAAGTTTATCCGCATTCGGAGCTTTTCTTGCCGAAACAATCTGCCCGACGACGAGTTTGGCTTTAAATAACTGGTCGATTGTTATTATCCCTTCGGGATGTTTTGGTTTTTCCGCCTCGATTTTAATGCTCACACCGAGTTCCTTTTCGAGTTCCTTTAAATTTAATCTTGGAAAAAGCGATGGCGGTTTGGTAATTTTCGAATTAGGCGGAACAATCACATCTTTCGACAGAGCAGAAATCGATATTTCGCCCGAATAGCCGAGAGTATCCAGAAGTTCCCTGCTTTTCCGCGGAATAACGGGTTCGAGCAGAATGCCGACCTTAGCCAGAAGTTGTGTCGCCGTAAAAAGCACTGTGGCAAGAAATTCACGGTTTCCCTCTTTAGCCAGCTGCCAGGGCTGCGTTATCTCGATATACTTGTTCGCGGCACGAATAGATGAGTTCAGTATTTCCAGTGCCTCGTGAAGTTTCATAAGTTCGACCTTCTCCAAAACCTCTGTGTGCAAATTCTGGATTATATCTTGTAATTTCAATGTTTCGCTGTCGGGTTCGCCAGCGGGAGCGGGTAGAATGCCATCGAAATAGGCGGATACCATATTCGTCACACGAGCCACCATATTTCCGAGGTCGTTCGAGAGGTCGTTGTTCAATCTCGACACTAACCCAGAAAGAGAATAGTTTGCATCCTGCCCGACAACCATATCGCGGATGAGATAGTATCGCAATCTATCAGCACCGATTGTTTTAAGAAGCATAGAAGGGTCTATCGCATTGCCAAGCGATTTACCCATCTTTTGTTCGGCGACCATCCACCAACCGTGAGCGAAAATTGTGCGAGGCATCTCGATGTCCAATGCTTTCAGTAAAATGGGCCAATATACTGCGTGTGTGGTCAAAATATCCTTGCCGATTAGATGATATTTCGCGGGCCACCACTTTGCGAACTTCTCATCGTCGGAGTATATTCCAATCGCGGAAACATAGTTCAGAAGTGCATCTACCCAAACATATGTTACATAATCGGTATCGAATGGCAGTTCGACCCCCCAGGACAGACGCTTTTTAGGCCGAGACAGACAGAGGTCGTTGAGTGGTTTTTTTAAAAATCCTAAAACTTCGTTCTTTCTGAAATCGGGCTGAATAAATTTAGGATGCGTATTTATATAATCTATGAGCCAATCCTGATATTTACTCATCCTGAAAAAGTAATTTTCCTCCTCTATTTTCGTAACGGGTCTTCCACACTCGGGGCATTTACCATCGACGAGGTCCTTTTCTGTCCAGAAACGCTCGTCGGGAACACAATACCATCCGACATATTTACTTCTGTATATATCGCCTCTGTCATATAAAATTTGTAGAGCTTTCTGAACAACCTCTATATGGTCGGCATCCGTCGTTCTTATGAAACGATTATATTCTATGTCGAGTTTTTCCCACAGGTCCTTAAATCTTTTAGAGTATTTATCGCAATGCTCTTTCGGAGACACTTTTGCCTTATCTGCGGATTGAGCAACTTTCTGCCCGTGTTCATCGGTGCCGGTAAGAAAAAATACATCCTCGCCGGCAAGTTTGTGAAATCGAGATAGAACATCCGCAAGAACCGTCGTGTAGGTATGCCCTATGTGCGGTTTATCGTTCACATAATAAATCGGTGTCGTTATATAAAAATTATCCATATTTCCCTCCCATTTTCAATCGAGTATCTGTTTTGAGCACTTTTGATATAATAAATTTAATAGCATCAAAAAAATCAAGAATAACTTTTAAGATAACAAATAATAAGTTGACAATAATTTTTATTTTGTTTATTCTAATAAAAATGGACGGATAATTATGTTCGGACTTTTCGATATAATATCTAAGCAGAGCAATTTCGTCATTATCCTCGGAACAGCGGTGGTAGGTTTTATTATCGTCATCGCTGGTTCGAGATTGTCCCAATACGGCGATAAACTCGCCGATGTTTCTGGTCTTTCAAGTTCTTGGATTGGAATGATATTACTCGCAACGATTACATCGGTTCCCGAACTCGCTTCCTCTATAACGGCTTCTGTCTCTGATGCTCCGGATATCGGTATTGGAAATGTATTCGGCAGTAATATGTTTAATATGTTCATCATAGCGATATTGGATTTTCTTCAGGGACCAGGACCGGTGCTTCTTTCGGTCAGTGCCACACAAATTTTACCCGCTGCTTTGGGCATTCTTCTGACGGCAATCGCGGCGGGCGGTATTTTCGCCGCCACTCATTTCGCCGAATCGAATAATACATCTGGAAATATATGGGGATGGATATTTAGCCTCCTAATTTTAGCCAGTTGGATTATCGGCGTATATATATCCTATAAAACAGAACAAACTTCCGTATCCGACGAGGAATTCACAAAAAAACCCTCAAAAAGAGAGAAAAAATCCACAATTACTAAGTTCGGCATATCGTCATTGATTGTGATTATTATGGGCATCATTCTCATCGGTTTTGCTAAGACACTGGCATCCCGCACTTTCTCTTTGGGTTCACTACATATCACATTGGGGAATAGTTTTGTCGGCACGATAATCGTGGCTTTGCTTACATCCCTGCCCGAACTCGTGGTAGCGATTAGTGCATACAAAATAGGAGCGGTGAATATGGCGATTGCGAATTTGCTCGGAAGTAATACATTCAATATTGTCCTAATACCGATTATGGAAATCGTAACAGGCAAAAAAAGTATATTAGCAAGTGTAGAACCATATCATATTATCACCGCCTCCTTCGCTATAATAATGACAACTATCGCCATTATGGGCGTCGTATATAGGTCGAGAAAAAGCTTTTTTTATCTCGGCTGGGATGCCCTTTCGATTCTTGGATTTTACTTACTCGGGACATATCTTATTTTCCAAATTACAATCACGGTGCATTGATTATGAAACTCGGAAAAATAATCGGAAAACTATTTTGCACAATCGCCGACCCCAAACTCGATGGAGTGAAACTTTATGTAATTCAACCCTTAGATAGCGAACTTAATCCGATGGGCAAATCTATCGTCGCCGCCGATGGTGTCGGTTCGCAGGAGGGTCAAATCGTATTCTGGGTATCCGCAAGAGAGGCAACACTGTGTATTCAGAATCGAGAAATCCCTGTCGATGCAGGGATTGTCGGAATTGTGGACGCTATATGATGGAGGTCAAATTATGAATAGAAAAATACCGATGACATCACTTATTATCCTCATTTCAGTTCTTAGTATTCTCTTAATTCCTGGGTGCGGAGGAAAGACATACCGCGGGAAATATATAACAGTCGCTGTTCCCTATGACCCTATCGATGAATTTCAACACGAGGGGTGGACGATTCTCGCCTTCCAAAAACCTGGCAAAAGAGCCGAAGAAGGCGAAATTTACCGCTTTTGGCTATTTAGAAATGGGAAGAAACAAAGAGAATTGTGGCTTACTGCAAAAATCGTGAACAAAAGAATGTTCTTTTTACAAGAGCAAGTCGGCGATAATATAATCTCTAGGGCGAGTTTTATCGCTCCACCATCATACGAAGCTGTCAAGGAGAGACTTAAAGCATTCTTGACGAGCGAAACGATAAAGTAATATTTTATATCATAACTAAATAATTAAAGGATAACACACTGCCAAACTAATACCGAACTTTATCAAATTTTTAGTATTTATATCAAATTTTTATAAAAATAACTTGCTTTTTTTGCATATATTATTTTCTTGAATGACTGCTAAATAAACCCCGAACTTTTTAGGAGGTAGTGTTGAAAATTTTGCTCATAAATTTAGAGCAAAAAACAGAGGTTTTTGGGTTTGAGGAAATATCTATCCCTAAATATTCTATTTCTTTACTTCATAAGTGCTTATGCCTTATGGCGACCGAGTCTTATCCAAAATGACAATCGGTATTTTATGCCTATCGAGGGTCGGTTCGAATCAGACCCCGTTCGGATAACCGAGCCCGATGAATGTCTTTCATACGATAAATTCCCTGTTCAACGATGGACAGTGGTCGATTTCGACCTCGGAGTCGTTTTCTTTTACGAGAGTGTCAATGGCACAGAAATATATGCACCTCGTGCCGTTCCTATCGATTCATTGATTGCCGATATTCAGTGGAATAGACAAAGTCTCTCGGCAATCGTTATGGCTTCGCAAAAAAGGACGAAGGGCAAAAAAATCAAATTAGATGTAAATCTTCCGCCGGAGGTCGAGGGACTAATCGGCACGGGAGGTGCGGGTCTCGATGTCAACGGAAGATACAAAATTTCTCTCTCTGGACGCAGCGAATGGTCGGACAGAGAGGCATTTTTCGGCAGCAAATGGCCTCAACTTCAAATGGAACAGGAATCTAATTTTAAAATCACAGGAACAATCGGCTCGAAAATCAAAGTATCTGTGGACCAGGACAGCAAAAGAACTACCGACTTAGAAAATACTATAAATATCAAATATTCCGGCGAGGAGGACGATGTCGTTCAATCAATCGAGGCAGGGAATACCACTCTTTCCCTGCAAGGACCATCGCTTATCGGATATAGCGAAAAAATTCAGGGACTTTTTGGAATAAAAAGTATTTTTCAAATCGGCGATTGGAATATCACCGCAATAGCGAGTCAGGAGAAAGCGAATACTCAATCGGTTACAGTTCGTCCCACCGCCGTCAGCGAACCATCCAAAAGATACGACTACGAATATAAAGGAAGAATATACTATTGGATAGGCTCGGAATACGCATCGAGGACTTACAATCCGGATGATTCCATCAGTTTCTTCGAGGTCTACTATGCGAACAGAGAAAGTGCCCCCGACCCTAATTCCATATTCGGATACTGCTATGTCCAGGCGATTGCCAGAGAAAGCGATATACCGACAGATAGCACCAATATGGAGTCAGGATATTTCGTCCGACTCAACTCTATGGACTATTTCTTGGATAGAAAAAATGGCTGGTTCAGACTCAATTCCCCCGCAGGACGAGATGACATCCTGGGAGTTAGATATATTCTAACGCACTCGGATGGTTCTGAAGATACGGTCGGCTTTTTCTCGTCTGACTCTACATTGTATCTTCGGATGGTAAAACCCTCGAACCTTCAGCCAGACCATCCCTGCTGGGAATATGAATGGCGAAATGTTTATGATTTAGGCAAAACCGATATTAGACTCGAAGAAGCGTTCATCAAACTTTTCAGAAAGGTTTCGGGAGACTCATCACAAACCTTACCCGATAATGCAAATGTATTTTTGATTTCGCTATACGGAATGGATAATGAAAAACTCAATGGCGACCCGGGTTCCGATGGCTATGTCGACCAATCGCCATATTTCATCGATGCGGCACGAGGCGAATTGATATTTACGGTTCCTCATCCTTTCGACCCCGGCAGTATCGATGTTGCATTAGAGCCAAGTCTCGCAGATTTCCCCGATTCCCTCAGAAATCCATCGATATATAACTCCACCAATTCGGCAGATTGGGGAATGAACAGCCATTGTTTCATATATGCCGATGTCAGAGGTTTCTCCACAGTTCAAAGTCTCGGGTCTTATAATATCATACCGGGTAGCGAGGTGGTCAAACTCAACGGCGAGAAACTGAAAAGAGATGTCGATTACAAGATGTATTACGAAATCGGGCAAATTCGTTTCATCTCCGACAAGGCGCGCGACCCTAATGCCAATATCGAGATAACTTTCGAATCTCAGCCGTTCATATCGATGCAGCAGAAAACACTTCTCGGCTCACGAATTCAATACGATTTAGGCGAGGATTCTTGGTTCGGAATCACAGGATTGTATAAAGGTGTATCGACGCCAGAAACGCGCCCTCGTGTCGGAGGAGAGCCATCACAGACTTTCCTGTGGGACAGCGATTTGCGTCTATCTCAGGAATTGCCGTTTCTGACATCGGCAATCGATGCTCTACCACTCATCCAAACGGATGCACCCTCGAAAGCCGTTTTGAAACTGGAGACCGCTCAAATTCTATCGAATCCGAATACACTCGGTAAAGCCTATATCGACGATTTCGAGGGCAGTAAATCCACCGACCCGATTTCCATTACGAGAACAATCTGGACGCCGGCTAGCGCTCCTTATGGGTATTCCGAAAATCCGAGAGCAAAAATCATCTGGTATAATCCATACGATAAAACTCCTGTGCAAAATATATGGCCCAACAGGGATGTCACATCGGAAAACAGCACTACCGATATATTGAAAATCGAGTTTCACGATACGACGGGCGGAGCACCCGATAGCGCAGCTTGGGGCGGAATTATGCAATACATCAATCCTGCATATCAGGACCAACAGAATTCGCAATTTCTCGAAGTCTGGGTTCACGGGGACGAGGGAATTTTAAGCATCGACATCGGCAAGGTCAGTGAGGATATCAATGGCAATGGCGAACTCGACACAGAGGATAAGGAGGTCGGTGGAAAGCGCGATAACATTCTCGCTCCCGACGAGGATACAGGTATCGATGGAATGAACGACGATGAAGAATTGGATTACTACCTCGAACTCGCTGGTGTGGACTTTTCAGGAATGACAACCGAGCAGAAAAAGGATACATTCAGAGTTCTCTACCCTGCTCCAAACTGGGACCCCGACGACCCCAGCGGAGACAACTGGAGTTATCCATCCGAGCGGGAATACGCTCACATCAACGGCACTCAGGGGAATATAAACGACCCCATCGGACTTCGCAAACCCGATACCGAAGACCTCAATCACAATGGTGTTTTAGATGGTGCGAACGATTACTACGAGTTCCAAATAGACCTTTCATCCACACATTTCGAGGTGCCAGGGACGCGCTCTTCTGCGGGCTGGCGACTCTATCGAATTCCATTGCAAGATTCGGTTTTCACATTCGTTGAGGATGGCAGAGTTTGGCACAGAATAGAGGTTGGAAATCCCGACCTGACACAAATAAACTATGTCCGTCTCTGGATAACAGGGATAACCTCTGGCGATGCCGATGTAGAAATCGCTCAGATAGGTTTTGCAAGAAATCAATGGCAGGAGGATTTCGACCATTTCGAGATAGCGGTAAAAAATACCCACGAGGATATGGATTATTATCCGCCCGAGGGTGCTGGTGGCGAAAGAAATCCGACAACTGGCGAGGAACTCGCAGAACAATCGCTCGCACTAAAATTCAAATATCTTCCGCCACTCGACACCGTTTATGCGACGAAAACAATTTCCGACGACCGCGCCGAGGACTATACTCAATACAAAAAAATGACTATGTGGGTGAACTATCGCGACACCAGCGGTGGAACAGAAACTCCGCCGATTCTATTCTTCAGGATGGGCGATAATCAGGGAAATTATTACGAATATCGGACAAATGAACTCGATACAGGCTGGACAGAACACAATAGAGTAGTTATCGAGTTCGACTCGCTGACATCTTTCAAAGAGGAATTTCAACGGTCTATCGCCGACAGCACAATACCCGACCTCGATAGTCTGAAACCTGCTAATGGTGGCAATGGATATTATCTCGTTCACGGAAATCCGACGCTTACGAAAATCACTATGTTCCAAATCGGTTTGATAAATCCCGACCCAAACTTTCCCATCTCTGGCGAGGTTTGGTGCGATGAATTGATGGTAGAGGATGTCCGCAAGGAGAATGGGAGAGCGTATCTCGGCGAATTCAATCTGACCGCCGCCGATTTCGCGAACTTCACTGCATCCATTCGCAAGCAAGATGACGATTTCCACGGAATCTCAGCAAGCAGACCATCTTATTCGTCCTCATCGTATCACTATGGCGGATATTCCTCGAGCACAACGCAAACTCGAAGTAAAACATTGACCCAAAATTATACTTCATCCTTTTCCCTCGGCAAATTTTTCCCAATACGGCTCGGTGTAAATCTTCCATTATCTTTATCGTATATGCACCAGACAGCGATTCCACGGTTCAAGACGAGTTCTGATGTCTTCTTGCCCGATTCACTTCAAAATGTGGAAAAAACTGTTACGCAAACGAAAAAAGCATCGCTGATGGGTGTCGGCGTATCTCCACAGAACCCAAGTCCTGTTGTCGCTTTGCTTATAACACCAAATAGATTATCTTATAGTTGGAGCAAATCTGACAACTACTCCCCTACTTACCCCGAGGATTATACATCGACTTACACGATACAACACACATACAATCTCGCTCCGAAAAGCGAAGGAGGAAAATTTGTTCTCAAAAAGGAAAAAACAGATTCTACGGGAAAAGGAATCGGCGGAGAACTCGCTATAAGCTACATCCCCTCGAAAATTAAGTTTCAGACATCTGTCGTCGAGACGAAAACACACAAATTGTATTCCTATGGAACGATTACAGATAATTTTCTTAGGACATTGTCGCACCAGACTACACTCCAATACAAACCTATAAACAGCCTAACTTCCGACTTCTCGATGAAAATAGATAGAGATATCCATAAGGAGGATTGGTTCAATCTCGGTCCTCCGACGATTTTCGGCGAACCGCAGAGAAAAACTATCAACGATGGTCTCCACTGGCGACCCATAATGGTGAAATGGCTGACACAAAATTACAGCGCGACATCGACATATAGCGAGAATACTACATCACATACTACGGCATCTTTCGGACAGGTCTCACAGATTAGAACACTCAAAGCGGATTACACGGTAAAATGGAGCGATTTACTCGGCAAGTCGACAGGTGGGAAAAAGGGCGGAGCATCGGCACAAGGTCCTGTGAATTTCAAGTCCATCGCAAGGAAAATGGATAATTTAAGGCTCTCATATAGTTGGAATGGCAACACGACGGCGCCGAATTTGACATCTCGTCCGGGGCATTCCTTTCAATTCGGTCTAACAGGTAACCCTGGTGTTCCCTCGACGGAAACGAGTGAAGGGACTCAAAGACCATCACAGAAATTCACGAACAAATACACCGCATCGACAGGGTATAAATTTCCCTACGATATTCACACTACGGCAAAATACAATCTAACCACTACCCGAACGATAAATACCTCGCAGAACACAAAAGTAGTCGAGCAAACTTTCCCCGACCTTTCCACTAAATTCGGATTTTTCAAAAATTTGAAATTCATCAAAAAATTTGCTAAGTCGGCATCGGCAAACAGCAACTGGTCGCACAAAATCACCAAAAACTACACGGATGATTCGCTGAGTCAGAGTTCGTATTCCGACAGGCTCAATCCGCTTATTAGAATGAATTTCAATATGAAAGGCGGATGGACACTCGATTTGAAAATGAATTGGGAAAGAACTGTTCAGGCAACATATACAGGTGTTATAATTTCCTATTCTGGCACGGATAAAAAGACATTCGATGCCACAGCACGATATACGCTGAGAGCGAAAAAAGGATTGAAAATTCCTCTGTTCGGAACATTAACACTCGAAAACACTCTGACACTGACTCTGGATGTTTCATACAGCACGAACACTCAGCAAAGCTGGACAGAAGCGGACAAAACCAAGAAAAAATCGCTGGATAAGGGCAAACTTTCCATAAAGCCGCAGGCGAGTTATAATCTCTCGCGTAATGCTGTGGCTGGAATAGAAATCGAAATATCAGAGGATAAGGATAAAATAATAAACAGCACGACGCATGTTCGGGATGTGAAAATCTGGGTTCAGTTCCAATTCGGCAGTTCGAGAGGTTTCGGCGGCAGAAGTTATGGCACGGGAAGATATAGA
>CAYRNI010000024.1:0-21639 GCA_964425665.1 uncultured bacterium | reverse complement strand
ATAAACAGTGCCAAAAAACTAATAACCATATCGGTTTTAGCAATTACACAAAATTAGTTGCAAACTCCGATATTAACAAATGCTTGACAAATTTGAACTTGTGATTTTATTATGTGAGGTTATATGGTCGAATAAAATTGGAGGCAATATGTCCGATACAATTTCATCGGCGGTAGCGAACGAAAGCCGCTTGTCATCACTGCGACCCGATATGGGAGAAATAAAAGGCTGGAAAATTATAAACTATGTTTTTGCATCTATTGCATTTCTGGTGACTTTTTTCATATACGCATTGACATCTCAACCGACTGTTTCCTTTTGGGATTGTGGGGAATTTATTTCCTGTTCGTATTTGCTCGCTGTTCCTCATCCGCCTGGAGCGCCATTGGTTCTCCTTTTTGGAAGATTAGTATCACTTCTCCCTCTGGGTGTGGAAGTAGCACAGAAAATCAACTGGATGTCATCGCTTCTCAATGCCATTGCGGTAGGGATTATTTTTCTAATATTATCTCGTGTGATTCGGAACTGGTTCGGGAAAATCAAGAACGGGATGGAAGCATTTATCACGGTAATCGGTGCTTTGACAGGAGCATTTTTCGCTGGTTTGGGAACAACTTACTGGAACAATGGTCTCGAGGCGGAGGTCTACGGCTTCGCGATGGTATTTACGGTTCTTGTGATTTATCTCGCTATTTTGTGGAGTGAACATCACGAAAATCCTGTTGCCGATAGATATATCGTGCTTTCTGCTTATCTATTATATCTCGGTATGTTCACTCATATGACGGTTTTGATAATGTTGCCGCCACTTTTTCTATTCTATATTATAGTGGATAAGCAAAAAAGGTTAAATCCGATATTTTGGTTGACCTGGTTCGTTTTGTTTTTGGTGGCGACAGAATTCAATATATTTGTCGAAAACTTCTTCACCGCGCTTATTATATTTGCGTTAGCGTCCATAATAACCAACAATAAGGCAGGTAAATCACTGTTCCTTTTGATAACAGGATTTTGGGCTCTGGTGCAGCTCTTTTTAATAACGAAAGGCACCACTATACCCGGTATATTGTTCAAGCAGTATGGTCTTTCTGGCACTGCGCCGAATTTAGTTGGCTCGATTTTTCAGTTTTTAATATTGACTGCTGCGTTCATAATTGTTCTAATGAAAAATTACATTCGCGAATGGCGAATAGGTTTTCTAACTATATTTTTGGCGTTGATAGCATTTTCTCTGAATTCCTATACACTGATTCGTTCGCGTGCTGACCCTTATATCGATGAAAATGACCCCGAAACGATACAATCTCTGCGAAATTATATGGATAGGAAGCAATATGGTCAAGAATCGCTATGGAAATTGATGTTTCACAGGAAAGGTTCTTGGCGAAGTCAGTTCGGCACTCACAGAAGAATGGGTTTTTGGGGCTTTTTCCGCGACGAATGGGCAAATCCTAAGAAAATTCCCCACAAATATACATTGAACGGGTGGCTATTTTTTATCATCGGTTATCTCGGCTTAGCCTATGCATCATATAAGAATCCGAGGTGGGGGTCCTTGCTGTTTTTCGCCACATTGATTTCCACCGTCGGTTTGCTGGTCTACCTGAATTTTTCCGATGGCACACGGGGTATCCATCTCGAAGTCCGCGATAGGGATTATTTCTATACTCCGGGATTTATGTTCTTCGGGGCACTTATGGGTCTCGGTGTTTCGGCGATACTCTCTTTTATATATCGCGGATTTAACGATGTTGTAGCATTTTTGAAAAAAATCGGTCCGTTAATGTTTTTCCTACTATCTTTTGGTTCATTGATTATAATGGCACTGGTTAAAGAAGATGTGCCTATTTTCCTCGGCGTCGCTGTTTCAACCTTTCTCGCGGGATTATTAACAACATTTATACGATACAAATCGGAGAAGATGGAGAAAGTAGAATATTCCGGTGTGAAAAATGTTATAATAGTTATACTCGGATTGATTTTTCTCGCAACTCCGGCGATTTCACCCGCTACATACTGGTTTGAAAATGATAGAAGCAGAAACTATATTCCTTTCGATTATGCATTCAATATTTTAGATTCTGTGGACAAAAATGGTATCATATTCACGAATGGCGATAATGATACATTTCCGCTGTGGTTCTTGCAAGCTGTCCCTAAAATCCGCACTGATGTTAAAATTGTGAACCTGTCCCTTTTGAATACCCCTTGGTATATAAAACAAATCAAGAAAGCGGGTGTCCCTATAAATATGACAGATAAGCAAATCGAGAGACTTCACGCATATCGCGATCCATCCACTGGTAAAATCGTTCGTGTTCAAGACCTTATGGTGGACCATATAATCAACAACACACCGGTCAAGAGAAAAATCGACCCTGAAACTGGCGATACCACGCTGTATCTCGACCCACCGGTGTTTTTTGCCGTTACTGTTGCACCCGATAATAAGGTAGGATACGACCCGTATCTCAGAATGGAGGGTTTGGTATATCGCGTTACGACAACCGAGAACGGTCCAAAAGTCGATATACCGAGGATGAGATATAACATATTCGAGCGATATAAATATCGTGGTCTTAAGGATTCCACAATATATAAGGATGAAAATTCGATTAAGTTGTTGCAGAATTATACGACAGGATTCATCACTCTCGCATACGAATATCGTAAGAGGAACGATACGACCGGTGTTCTGGAGACGATAGAAAAGATGAACGAGGTTCTTCCTTTCGATTGGCGGGCGAGTTCTTTCTCTGGCGAGTTCTATTCTTGGGCAAATAAGTGGGATGTCGTCGATAGCATATATAACGATGCATATAGGAGAATTTCATCTGAGGAAAACCCCGATACCAGTGAATCTCGTCTTTTCCAGATGTATTTCGAGATATATTTCCGTGCAGGGAAGAACGAGCAGGCACGAAAAGTCCTTAAAGATGGAATCTCTATATACCCCCAGAATAGGCAACTGTTTCGGGCATATATCAGTTTCTTATATAATATACGAGATAAAGAGGCGTTATTACACAATCTCGAAATCTGGACGACCAATCATCCCGATGACGAGCAGTTCGTGAAATTCTACAATCAGGTGAAAAGTGGTGTCCTCGACCAGTTGTGGAAGAGTGAAGCGGATTCGCTATCGAAAGCTGAAAAATCATCTTCTACCGCGAGCGATTCTGATGCGAAAAAAGAAGAATAAAAACTATTTATATGGGAATTTATATCTTGAAATTTATCAAGATGAGTGGTTCGGGCAACGATTTTGTTATGCTCGATAACCGCGATGGTTTCTTCGATAAATTCGACAAGTCGAGACTCGCAAAATATCTATGCAGGCGTAAAATATCTGTCGGTGCGGATGGTGTGATTTTTCTCGAAAAGTCGGATGTCGCCGATATTAGAATGAACTATTTCAACGCCGATGGTTCTTCGGCAGATATGTGCGGAAACGGTGCGAGATGCACTGCCTTCGTCTATTCGCTCTGGACGGGAAATATTTTTCCGAAAATCGAGACCGGCGCAGGAACAATCGATTCTTTTGTCGATGGTGAAATTGTTAAGGTCGGTATGCCTCGTGGACGATTACTCGAAAAGAATATCGAACTTTCAATAGATGGACTTCCTATGCTTTTCGACTTATACGATACGGGTGTTCCACACGCGGTCAATATCGTGGATGATTTGGAAGAAATTCCTGTCGATGAATGGGGGAGAGAGACTCGTTTTCATAAAAGATTTCAACCCGATGGAGCAAATGCAGATTTTGTTCAGATTATAGACGAACATAAAATAGCGATTAGAACATACGAGCGCGGAGTAGAGTCCGAGACATCGGCTTGCGGAACGGGAGCGGTGGCGTCGGCGATTTCTGCTACAAGGAAAAAGTTTGTTTCACCACCTGTGGATGTGGAGGTGCTTCTCCCCGATATTTTGACTATCGATTTCCATATTCTCGGCGATGGCTCGGCAGAAAATATAACATTGCTCGGTAAAGTTTATCATTCGTTTGACGGACAAATCGAGGTTCGGGAGGAGTTAAATGTTATGTAGGTATATAGTATATTTAGCATCGTTGGTTCTCATAACACCGATTTTTGCGAAAGATGTTTCTGTCGATGAATTTCTGAAAAATTTTTCAAAAAATTCGGAATTCACCTGTTCGCTATCTGTAAGTGAGATTACACCAGTCGATACTTTTCATTATGATGGGTTTCTTGCGGTGGGCGTAGATAAATTCTACGCTCATATCGGCGATGATTTCTATCTCCAAGTTGATACTGCGGAGATGTTGACTTGGAGCGATGGCAGCGATGCATACTCTATCGATGGTCTGCCGTTTTTCGATTTGGTTAGATTGAAAAACGAACTTGCGAAAAAATTCGATATTACCGCAAAAAATATCGATGGGAAAATTTACATAGTGGGAAAACGCAAAGGCGACGATGTCTCGGTAGATTCGTTCGAGTTTTGCACAGATAACAAGTTTGTTCCGAAAGAGTGTAAAATCGTTTATTCGAAGGGAAATAAAATCACTATTAATTTTTGCGATGTTTCTTTTGGAAAACCCTCCGATAAATTATTTAACCTGCCAAAAGGTGTCGGTATAGTTCGATAGTTTTATTTATTGCGAATAAAAAAGGTCGGTAGACATAACAGAGCCCACCGACCTAAACACAGGAGATGATTCAAAGTTATTATTTCCCACCGCCGATAAGAGGGATTGTAACGCGAGTTACTTCGCTTCCACTCTTGTCGTAAGCGGCAATTGTAATCGATGCTTGAACGGGTTTGTTTTTATCGTAGTCCTCATTTATTTTAACTTCTAATGTAGTGGTTTTATTTCCTTTTATTTTAGTTTTCTTAAGTTTGGCGTCTTTAACAACATCTTTTGTGAAATCTATTACTTTGAGTTCGAGAGTCTGGTCGGATAGATTTTTTATGGATGTTTTCGTTTTCAACTGGAATGATTTTCCTTTGCCGAGGTCGAGTGTTTTCGGGTCTGTTTTTATGCGAGGTCCTTTGGAAACATCATTCCACTGTGTCGTATCTAAATTTGCGGTGAATCTCAAAGAGACCATAGTGTTTGTTGGGTCTGTAGATTGGATTTTGACAGCTTTTGTTGTTCGTCTTTTGTATCCTCTCGTTCTGAATATTACCTTGATGTTTGTTTTTTCACCCGGAGCGAGGATTTTCTTTTCCAATGGAGCGGCGGTGCATCCGCAGGTGGGACGAACACGGATTATTTTCAATGTATCCTCGCCGGAATTTTTTACAACGAAAGTATGAACCAATTTCGCATTACCCTGAGGTGCAAAACCGAAATCGAACGATGTTTCCTCGAGCTCTATCCTCGCCTTAGAGTTAGGGTCTATATTCTGAGTTTGCCTTGTAGAAGTAGTAGGTTTTGCCCGATGGGTTTTTACTTGATTGACTTTGGGTTGAGAGGTAGCCTTCTGCCCGAAACACAGCACCAAGCCAACCATAAGCAAGATGAAAATAACCTTACGCATAATTTTACCTCCCTTTAATTTTAATTAAAACTTCTTAATAATATATATTATTTTGTTAAATCGGGCAAGTTATTTTTTAATTTTTTCTCTATCAACGAGTTATGAGCAAATGCTAATTTGAAATTTTGCCTGAATAAAGGGAAAATCGATTTATTCGTTAAATCGAAAATGTTATCAATCATAATGATAACTTTATGATTGTTGATATCCGATTGTTATCATTCAACCGAATTGCTTTATTCGTTGGGTTCTAATCCCAAAAGTTTTTTGGCAGTCCGTTTCGCTTTGACCGAAGCTCTTTCAAAAATCGAGTAAATAACAGGTATAACGAGTAGAGTTAAAAATGTGGCGGTTGTCAGTCCGCCGATAATTGCAATCGCCAATGATGAACGCATTTCAGAACCTTGACTCCTAGAAAAAGCCATCGGTAGCATTCCAAAAATCGTGGTCAATGCGGTGATAAGCACGGGACGGAGTCTTATAGTTCCTGCCTTGACAATCGCTTCGTGTTTAGACATACCCTCTCGTCTGAGTTGATTGATGAAATCGACAAGAACTATCCCGTTATTCACTACTATTCCGATTAGGATTATAAAGCCCAACAGCGATGGGAGCGAGAAAGTTTTCCCCGTGATGAGCAAAGCCCAGAAAACGCCGATAATCGCCAGCGGTTGAGTGAACATTATGACGAACGGATGCAAAAACGACTCGAATTGAGATGCCATCACCATATAGACCAAAAGAAGTGCTACGAGTGCTGCGATAAGCATCCATTTGAATAAATCCTTCATCTGAGAATATTGCCCGCCGATATCGTAAGTATATCCTGTTTCCCAGAGTGCAGAGTTGTAAATTTCATTTAGTTTCTTTTTGAGACGAGCAGCAACTTTTTGAAGGTTATAGCCTTTTGCGACTGTTGCGGTAATCGATATTTTTCTTTTTTGTCCCTCACGCTGAATTTCCGTCGGACCGACAGTGTCCGCAATGTGAGCCACCTGCGATAATGGCACAGATGCCCCTGTTTTCGTGATTATCGGCAGAGTTAAAATTTTGCTCATACTGTCCCTATACTTCTTTGGTAACTTTATAGTGATGTCGATTTGTTTATCGTTATCGGTGTATCTTCCAGCGAAGGTCCCGAGGGTATAGGTTTTGATAGCATTGCCCACCTGCGCAGCGGTTAGTCCGAGTCTGGCGCATTTATCCTTATCGACAATTATGCGCATCTCTGGTGAGCCAGGACGAATCGATATATCGACATCGGTCAGTCCTTCCATATTTTTCATCGTATCGGTTACCATTCTCGAAAGTTGATTTAATTTTTCTAAATTATCGCCATAAATTTTCACTTCGATATCGCCTTGTTCGCCTCCGTTCATCTGCGAACTCATATCCAAGACGATAAATTTAGAATTTTTCAATTTCGGGAATTTTTGTCTAATCATATCTATCATCTGGTCGGTGGACATTTTGACAGGGCGTTCCTCTCTGCGTTTGAATTTTATGAAAATCGTTCCTTCATTAACATTGGTTGGACTAGTAGAACTTGTTCCCATACTTCCTTTATCTTGGGTTTCGGCACCGATCATCATTCCTCCCATTTCAACATTTGGGTGTCCATCGAGAACGGAAGATAGCTCCTTACCTAATGCGATTGTCTCATCTATTGTCGTCCCCTGAGGGAGTGAGAAGAATATTTGAGCGAATGACTGGTCCGTTTTGGGCATAAATTCACCGCCGATAATTGGATATAATCCAAGCGAGATGGCGAAAATCAAAATCGTTGCAAGAACTGTAATTTTCTTATGATTCAGCACCCATCGCAGAGCTTTCTCGTATAAAGCTCTAAATTTCTTGAACCATTTTGTAGCTTCGACCCCTGTATTTTTTTCTTTTTTGAAAAGATTAGCAGCGACCACAGGAACAATTGTCAATGCCACGAAAAGCGATGCGAGAAGTGAAAACGAAACTGTTAGTGCCAATCCTCTCGAAAGTTGTCCGACAATTCCAGGGATGAATAGGACAGGGAAGAACACAGCAATAGTAGTTAAAGTCGATGCCGTAATAGCCATTCCTACCTGAGTTGCTCCCTTGCTTGCCGCTACGATTCTATTTTCACCCGATTCGATTAGTCTAAAAATATTCTCGATAACGACGACAGAGTTATCCACCAGCATACCCACACCGAGCATAAGTCCGACCATTGTCATAAGATTCAATGTATAGCCTGCTGCATATATCGCGATAAAAGTGGCTATAATAGAAAGTGGAATGGCAAGACTGATTGCTAATGTTGGTCGCCAGGAACGGAGAAACAAAAATATGAATATTATAGCGAGTATTGCTCCAACGAGTCCATTATTGGCTGTTTTGTTAGTGACTCTTTTTATCATATCGGACATATCGAACATCAAGTCGAGTTTTACATCTTTTGGAATTAGTTTCTCTATCTCCTTTTGTTCTTTTAAAACTTTTTTCATAACATTGACAGTATTTGCACCGGACTCTTTGCTGAGCATAATCCATATTGCCTGTTTGCCGCGAATGAAAGATGCAGTTCGTCGTTCCTTATAACCGAACTGAACTTTTGCAATATCTCGGAGGTAAATCGGTTTATAATCTTTTGTCATTCCAACAATAATATTAGAGATTTCCTTAATGGATTTGAATTCACCGTAGGTTCTGAGAAGATATTCTTTATTCCGTTTAACAATATGACCCGCCGGCATATTGATATTGTTGAACATAAGAGCCATCTGGATTTGTTGTGGGTCTATACCCAGTGCATTTATCTTTTTTGGGTCTAATAGAATTTGAACCTCTTTATTGTATGTTCCGAAAAGCATCACAGATGCGACACCATCGATACGCTCGAGTTTCGGCTTTATCACATCTTCTGCTATATTTTTAAGTTTTTCTTCACTTACATCTCCCGATATAGCATAAGCGGCGATAGGCATCATAGAAACATCGAACTTGAAAACGATAGGTTCATCGACATCCTGAGGAAGATAATCCTTGAAAATACTGATTTGGTCTCGTAAATCCTGTGCGGCAAAATCGATATTCGTTCCCCACTCGAATTCGATTGTAATGACGGATAGCCCCTCACGGGAGGAAGATTTTATATTCTTTACATTGCTGACAAGTGCGAACATCTGTTCCAATGGCTTAGTGACTTGTTTCTCCACATCCTCGGGAGCAGCACCCGACCAGGTAGTTATTACAGATACTGTGGGATATGAAATATCCGGCAGAAGGTCTAGTCCAAGATTTGTAAATGAATAGAAACCTAAAACTAATATTATCCCGACTAACATCGTTATGGTGACTTGCCGCTTCACTGAAAATTCTGGTATAGACACGATGAACCTCCAATCGGTTAAACAGTTAAAAATTAAAAGTCCAAAAATTACCAGTTAATATGATAGTGTATAAATTTACTTAATTCTCATCTGACCAAGTATTTATTAAATGACTATATAGTCAGCATAAACTAATTATCAAAAATTATATGTCAAGTTTTTTTTGCATAGATGAAAAGTTTATTTGCAATTATTTCGATATCGTGTTTATTTTAGTAAAAATATAATTGAGGAGAGAGAATATGGTATTGAGCGATTATAGTATGGGTTGGCAGAAGGAATTCGACCGCTACCCCGGAATAAAACTCGAATATACGCCATTGGATTTGATGTGGAAATGTGCGAAATATTCTAACTTTAACGAACATTATCCGCATTTTTTTGCAAAAAGTGGTTATTTCGCCTTTTTTATATACGACCCTGATAAATTTTGGGTATATGATATTTTCCGGGTCCAGATGGTTTTGAATGCACTGAATGCATCGAATGTCCGTAGGGCTTTGATAGAGCCGAAAACAATCGATGAAGCAATCGCATTTATCCAGCAAATGATAGATAGCGGTAATCTTGTTTGGGCGACACACATAGAGCCGATTTTGATATATGGAATCGAGGGACCAAAAGGAAAAGAACGAGTTCACTGGTATAATCCGAATGTCGCTCCCGATGGCTCGACCTGGGGCAGAGATGAAATAAATGAATGGTGGATGTTGCAAAAAAATTATGGACAACATATCCTTATTTCACCTGTTAGAGTTGTTCCCGGCGTGAATACAGAGGATGAAATTACCGTAGAACTTATTAAACTCGTCGTTCAAAATTATCGGAATAGGGAAATAGAAATCGGCGATGAAAAAGTCGCATTCGGTTTTGGTGCATACGATAGATACATAGCCGACCTTCGGAATGAGGATTTCGATTTTTTGAAAAAGTTCGGGGAGAACCAAACTCAAATTAGAACCGCCTGGTTCTCATTTTCAATCTACTCTCAGTGGACACAATATTTTGCTGCTCATTCTTATTTCACCAGTGTGGCAAAAATGTTCCCAGAAAATGAATCGAAAATTTTGCAGAGGATTGCCGATAACTATGCCAATACATTCGGACATTGGTTGAAATGGGAAAAAATAATCGGCAGACATCCAGATGAAAATGTTTTTCTCCAAAGAATCGGTTCGATGGACGCTCGGAACAAAGCAGCCGACGAGGTCGAACTCGCAAAAAAATCGCTCATCGAAGCAATCGATGCCCAAAAAGAATTTATAGAAATAGCTGGAATTTCACTCGATGAAGATGAGGATGATAATTCAGGTGATGAGACCGAAAATTAAAATATTATCTTGCTATTTTTAATTTTTAGATTATAATAAATATATTAAAAGATTTTTATCGGGAGGATAGTAATGGAAGATACTTTGGCTCTCGGGATGATAGAGACGAAAGGTCTAATCGGTTTAATCGAGGCATCCGATGCTGCTGTAAAAGCCGCACGGATAGAACTGGTCGATTATGAAAAGAGCGGGGGAGGATTGACTATAATAAAATTTCGCGGGACAGTAGGTGCTGTCAAGGCGGCTGTCGAGGCTGGAGCATTGGCGGCTCAGAAAGTCGGAGAATTGGTTTCCACTCATATTATCCCAAATCCCGACAGAGGTGTCGAACCGATGATTGTTCCTTCCGAACCGCCTAATACAAACGAACCCGCAAAGGAATTTCACAAATGGGGTCAGTATTCATCATCGCAAAATATGAGATTGGTTCTCAATCCCGATGATAAAAGACTTGCTGAAATCATCGAGAAATACAAAAATGAAGGAGTGGATTCTCTGGACTACAACGAAATCCGTTATCTCGCCAGAAGAATCGAAAATTTCCCTCTGCCGAAAAGCAGAATCCGAAATGCTGGAAGAGGGCAACTCGCTAAAATCATATCCGCAGGGAAACTCGAAATAGTAGAGAAATGAAGTTCGATACCTAAACGATGTGTCTTAATTTGAAATAATTCGGTCGTGGCATCGAATTTATGGATATTATTGCGTTTTAGAGGTGTCGAACTATTATTTTTGTCGATGCCGAATAATTTCGATATCGTCGAGTGAAGTTTTGTTTCTGCGCTAATTGTAATTTTATCCTAAACCGACTTTGACCTTTCTGAATCTTGCAGGAGCAGCACCGTGAGACATCTCGGCTCGTTGCCCAGGTTGACCCTTGCCGCAGTTATTTACACCCCACAGATGCCAGTGGTTTTCGTTGCATATCGCATCGCAACTACCCCAAAATTGCGGTGTTATGCCTTGATATGTCGCATTTTTTACCATTTTCGTCAATTTGCCGTTCTCGATTAGCCAACCGATTTCTGTCGTAAATTGAAAATTCAGACGCTTCTGGTCGATTGACCAACTCTTATTCGTATTTATGAAAAGACCAGATTTGGTATCGGCGATTAAATCTTCCAGTTCCCATTCCCCAGGAAGTAATGAGATGTTCGACATTCTAATCATCGGCAGAGACCACCAGCCGTCTGCGCGGTTCGCTCCTCGCGACCTTTTTTCACCGATTACGCCGGCGAGTTCCCGATTGGTCAAATACCCACTGAAAATACCATCCTTTACGAGAAACCATCGCCCGAGTCTAACACCATCATCATCGTATCCGATTGTGGCGAGACCTGTTGGCACTGTGCCATCGGCGACGATGTTCACTATATCTGAGCCATACTTGAAATTGCCGAGTTTTTCGGGAGTCAAAAAACTCGTTCCCGCATAGTTCGCCTCCATACCGAGAACTCTATCCAATTCGGTTGGATGTCCAAGCGATTCGTGTATTTGCAATCCCAGTTGCTCGCCGCCGATAATAACATCCATCTCACCGTGGGGACAAGGTTCAGCAGAGAGAAGCGCGATTGCCTCTTCTCTGATTCTTTCCGCATTGCCGACCAAATCGAAAGATTCGATTACCTCCCAGCCCAGTTGTGAATACTGCCCGTTCTGAATACCTGGATAACTGCGAGTTTGAATTTCGCCGGTTTTTTTATCTATTGCAGTTGCCGATATGCCACCGCCAGAGCGCAATATAGTCTGTTCTATTTCTGCTCCCTCCGTGGACATAAACAATTGATGCTCCCGCCAGAAGGACAGATGTCCAGATGAAACCACCACTCGTGGGTCCTTACGGAAAATCTTATCGACAGCCAGTAAAATTTCCAGTTTCTTTTCTATAGACACACTGAACGGGTCGATTAAGAATGTGGATGTCCATTTATCTCGGTGAGGTGGTTCTTCGGCGAGAACGACATCTTTCTTTTTCATTTTCGCACTCGCTCTGCCCACGGCGCAGGCAAGTTTCGCCACTCTTGCGATTTCATCTTTCGATATTTTCGGCGATGCGGCAAAACCCCAAGCGCCATCGACTATCACTCGTATTCCGAATCCTGTTCTATCGTTTTTAGAAATCGCAGGCACGCCGTTTTTTACAGATATTTCCTCGGTGGTATCATCTATAATACGAATGTCCCCATAACTTGCTCCATTTAGTTCCACTACATCCAATGCCTGTTTCGCAAAATCTTTCATTATTGCCTCCTCGAAATAATTGCTTTTAAAATAGAGCAAATATAATCGTAGTCAAGAAACTTATTTATAAAAAATATCATAAACTTGACATTTTCAGAAATATTTATATATTTCATAATTAAAAAAGGGGGATATTACGATATGGAAAAATTAAGATATTTAATTAGTTTGATTCTCATAGGTCTTGTGTTTTTAGGTATCACGGTTCATTTTAGACCATCTCCGCCAGAAAGTTGCCAACTTACTTCGGCGGCGGATAAAAAGTTGCTCAAAAAAAATCGAGTTTCAAAGGCTTTTGTTGAAAAATTTGCCAAAAGATTTTCATCGAATCCTCGGTTTCCAAAAAAAGTATCGGACTTTCTCGTGCAAGCAACTAAAAGTAAATCTCGAATCGAGTATATTAAACTTATGAGCGAGATTAGAAATCCGAATAGTCCATTCTGGGAACATTTCCCGCCAGACAGCGAGCCGAGAAATTTCCACCGAGCTACATCTGCTGATGAACCCGATTCCTTTGTTGCTACCGACGATGATTTCACGAGTCAAACTCGCGTGAACAATGTTACTACCAACATTCAATTTCAACCCGATTTCACTGTCGGCTCCGATGGAACGATTTATGCAACTTGGGGCAGCGATGAAGGCGGCGATGGCACAGGATATGTCTGTTTTGCTAAATCTACCGATAATGGACAGACTTGGAGTCCCCGTGTAGTTGTGGATAGTGTGGGTCCTAACCGATATCCTGAAATTGCTGCGTATGGTTCTGGAAGCACCGCTCATATATATATTACATATACTTATCTTTACGACCCCGATAACTATGACTACGATGTTTATCTCGCTTATTCCACAAATGGCGGTTCTACTTGGAGTATAGTGGCAATTAGTGCGAGCGAATTTTACGAAAACTTTTCCGAGGTCGCTGTGGATGATGCGGGATATGTGTATGTCGTCTATACCTATGCTAATTGGTCATCCGGCTCCTGTGATGAGGGAGATGTAGACCATTATATAGTTTATAAGTATTCGGCTACTGGTGGAAGTTCTTGGAGTAGTGCGATAATACTTATAAGCAGTGGTAATTGTGCATCGGGGCTTCCCGCATTCGATATGGATGGCGGTGGCGCGAATGCAATTATGCACTTTTCATATGTCTACGATTATAATTGCTCTTCCGATAATACCGATTACGATGTTAGATATCGGAAATATGGGAATGTAGGCACTGGTTCGCCGACACTGCTTCTCGATGACCGATGGATTGCAGCGACTACATCCAATGAGTATGTTGTCTCAGATGGCATCGCGGTAGATAATGACCAAAATCCTCACATAGTCTATTGTGTGGATTCTGGGACCGATAGTGGAAGTGTATATTATCGTCGCTCGACTGATGGCGGTTTGACATTTCAGCCATCTGTTACGATATCAAATGGTTCGTGGTATGAAATCGACCCTGTTATCGATACCGACCCGAAAAATGACCCCGTTATCGCTTGGCGAGACCACAGACACGGCGATGGCGATATTTATTTCACTTGGTCGCCAGATGGCGGAAATACTTTTGTCCCCGAGCGCGAAGTCGACCAGGAAGTCACAGCGGAGAATCAGTATTGGCCATCGATAATCTCGTATAATGAATCGTCTTGCAAGAGGCATCTGCATTTCGGGTGGTGGAATGCCAGCACAGATGGCGGTGATATCTATTATAATGGTAATCGTCAGCAGAGTGCGATTTTGCATATCACTTTTCCCACAGGAACTCCGCCTAATCCTCCGCATTTCGTATATCACGATTTCGACCAGGCGGTGGATAGCACGATTTCCGCAGCTGGCGATTATAATTTCTGGTATGACCCGGAATATACGAGCAGTTATGAACCATTAATCGATGAGGTTCTCGATGGTTCGACAGCACTCGAAAGATGGGCTTGCGATAATCCCGGTGGATGGACAGCTCTTGCACCGTCATATTGGTGGGGGAATGGCGCTTGCGGTGAGTTCGATGTCGGCTACTATCATCAGGTTTATGTGGAGTTCGCACCTGTCAAGGGCAATCCTGCGGGCTGCGCACATGTGCTTCCTAATGTGAATATTAGATATGACCATTTCGGTGATGAAATAGATACTTTTGCTAACAGTTCGGTTTCTGTGACGGACTGGGTGGATTATGCGAGCAATTATTTCTTCCGTGGATGGATAGATATAAGTCCTCACGAGAGATGGGCTATAACATCTGCGGATACAATGGGGACGGCGAATTTCCCTGGGACTGTTTCGCCTGTGTATTATCATCAATGGCTTCCGCATATATGGTTCGCAGGAACAGACACAGGAAATTATACTTGGACGACTCAGCGAACATATCTCGGATATTCACTGCTCGACGACTCGCTCATAACGGATTGGATGGATTGGGTCGATTGCGGAAATGTTTTGGCATTTTCGGAAACTACATCGCTCGGGCATCACGCGATAAACGATTACGATACGGTTGTTACAGAGTGGATACCATCATATACCGTTATTTACACATCGGATAATTTTGTCACGGTGCAGACGGACTTTGGTTCTGGGACAGTGAAGCTCGATGGCGTTCTATACGATTCGCCGCATACTGAATTGTTAGGACCAGGAACAGACCATTCTATTGAAGCTCCCACTCCGCAGACATTCGATGATACTGTTCAATATAATTTTTCGAACTGGTTCGATGGTCCAACCGATACCGTGCGGACGATTACTGTTCCCGACCACGATGTGACTTATACCGCCGAATACGATAGGTGGTTCAAGATAAATCTCGGTTATACAGGTTCGACAGGTGGACATATTCCCGTATTGACGGGCGATGGTTGGTATCCCGAGGGCAGCTGGGCGACAATCACCGCCACCGATGGTTTCGATAGCACAACAGGAATTCGATATGGCTTCTCTCACTGGGAGAGCAATCCGCCAGGGGCTACATTTCTCGATTCTGCTTCGAGCAATACCGATGTTCTCGTGGACAATTATTATCAGATAACGGCGGTGTATTCGGTTCAGTATTCGCTCGAAATATCCAGCGATTATGGCTCTCCGAATCCGCCAGTAGGGACGAATTGGTTCGATGCAGGAGGAACTGTAACCGCTATTCCGGGCAGTCCCGATACAATCGAGCATAAGTATTGCACAGGATTTCTCGCATCGGGTTCGGGTTTGCCATCGAGTAGCACCAGCGATTCTATTACATTTGTCATAATTCAGCCGACTTGGATAAATTGGCTCTGGGCGGACCAGCTGCAATTGTATGTCGTGTCTGCTTACGGTTCTCCGAACCCACCTGCTGGAATAAATTACTACGACCCGGGAACCGATATCTATGCGACTACCGATTCGATTGTTATGCTATCTGCGGATATGCGTCAGTTATGTCGAGGATACACTGGAACCGATGGCATCGGCTCGGGCGGTGATAACAATGTAGATTTCACGATAACAAGCAATTGCACTTTGACCTGGAATTATCGAACACAATATACATTCGAGGTGATTAATCCTGGCGGATACGATAGCCCTGTTCCCCCAGAAGGCGAACAGTGGTATGACGAGGGCGATACGATAACCGCCTATGTTACCTCACCGAGCGGAACGCATATATGTATTGGATACTACGGCACGGGTTCACTTCCATCTGTTTCACCTTACGATTCTGTCCCATTTTACATATATTCCCCGACGACAATTCAATGGAGATGGGCGCTTCTATCCGATGTGGTCTCGCTGACTGTGAATTCTCCCGACGATGCAGGCGACCCATTCCCTAATGGAACAACATATTGGACAACAGGTTCTACGGTTGAAGCGTATGTTACATCGCCGTGGTTCGATTCCTATCCCGATGGAATTCGCGATTCCTGCACAGGTTTTTCGGGAACAGGTTCGGCACCAAGTTCTGGAACAAGCGATTCGGTATCATTCGTGATAAATGAAAATTCTACACTCGACTGGAACTGGCAGAGACAATATCGATTCATTGTCAATAATCCATTGGGATACGACACGCCCAACCCACCTGTCGGCGAGCATTGGTATGATGCTGGTGCAACAGTTTCGGGTTCTGTTACATCTCCTTGGGAGGATTCTATTGTCTGCACAGGATTCAGTGGCGAAGGTTCACTTCCTCCTTATGGTTCTGGGACAGCATTCTCCTTTGAGATAGATACGCCATCTGTTGTAACCTGGCACTGGGGAGTCAATAATGTGAATTTGAATGTGGTTTCTGACTACGGTTCACCCGACCCCGCTGTGGGTTCTCATACATATATCGCTGGGACCGATGTTCATTGTAGCGTCGATTCCATTGTATATATATCATCCGGCGAAAGATGGGTATGTATCGGATGGAATGGGACAGGTTCTGTGCCCGCATCGGGCGATTCCAACGCTGTGGATATTACGATAACCGAAGATTCGCAAATCGAATGGCTATGGAAACATCAGTTTAGATTAGTAGTCGACAATGGCGGATATGGGACACCATCGCCTCCCGATGGCGATAACTGGTTCGATGATGGAGATACTATAGTTTGCACTATCGCACCGAACCCTGTGGATACATTTTTCTGTGTGGGTTATTCTGGGACAGGCGATGTGCCATCGCTGGAATATGGCACCGATTCTACGACGATTGTTATAACTCAGCCATCGAGTATAACTTGGATATGGCTCGGTTCTCATTCTGTTTGTGCATTGTCCGTTTCGAGCGATTACGGCGAGCCACATCCGATTGTCGGTGTGCATTATTATCCTTGTGGAGAGGTCGTAGATGCCTACATTTCCGATGCTACGGATTCGCTCGGCTCGGGCAGGCGAAGACATTGTGTCGGCTATTTTGGAACAGGTTCTGTCGGTTCTGGAAGCGATACATCCATCACATTTACGATAAATGCGAATTCCACAATCGAATGGCTCTGGCAGGTTCAGGATAGGTTCACAGTTATAAATCCTGGGGGATACGATAGCCCGAATCCATCCGAGGGCGAGCATTGGTTCGAGGAAGGCAGTGTAATCACCGCGAGCGTGACCGCTGTCGACGGAACGATGCGATGTATCGGGTATTACGGCACGGGTTCTGTCCCTGGAACTGGCTGGGGAGCGAGTGTTACATTTACATTGAATTTGCCGAGCTCTGTGCAGTGGCGCTGGCTCGATGAAGATAGCGTGTGCATACTCGATGTATCCAGCGACCACGACAATCCATATCCGCCTGTTGGGACGAACTATATCCCCTGCGGAGAATGGGTGGTAGCGAATGTGGATTTGGTCGATAGCACATCGCCTGGTTCGGGATGGTTCTGCACGGGTTGGACAGGAACGGGTTCCACGCCTCCTGTGGGCGATACGAATTTTGCAGTATTTCAGATAAATGAATATTCTACATTGAACTGGCAGTGGCAGGCGAGGCATCTAATCGTTTTGACCTATGCGGGAGAGACTGGCGGCGAAATTCCGACTCAAACAGGTGGAGGATGGTATCCCGAGGGCGATACTGTTACGGTCTATACCGAGCCTGTGCTTTTCGATGGCTCTAATCACTATGGTTTCACCAATTGGGAAATGCGCGGAGGCTCGGTATGGCTCGAACATCCAGAATTTTATCAGACGAGAATCGAGGTGTCTATGCCTTGCACATTGGTAGCTCATTATTCCGTCGCGGTTGCCTGCACTCTGGTGAAATCACCGACTGAAAACTGGGGCGGGTTCGTTGTCGATGGTATCTCGTATCCTTACACATCTCGGGTCGATTTCTGGTGGGGGAGAGGTTCGAGTCATTTAGTCGAGGCGACTACACCCGATTTCTCAGGCGATAGCTCCGAAGCCTATGGTTTCGACCACTGGTCGGATGATGGCGATACATCCCATTGGGTCGAGGCATCGGCATCGTTTATACTTTACGCATATTATAATCATCAGTTCAAAATCACTATAAGAAAAGAGCCGCCGAGAAGTTTCGGATATATTCACGCGGACGAAAGTTTCATCTTCGACTATCGATATACAACTTGGTGGGATGAAGGTAGTGTAAATCCTGTGGTGATATCGAACCCCGACATCGGTATGACCGAAAGGTATTTTTTGAATCATTGGTCGGATGGTGATACAAGTTGTATCCGCGACTTTGGACCTATAGATAGTTCGCTGGATTTAGTCGCATATTACGACGGCGAGGTGAAAGTCTCTGTTGATAAAAACCCACTCGAATCATTTGGCAGTATTACTTTGAATGATTCCACATACGATAGTGTATCCTCTATTTCTGAATGGTTGCCGATGGGAGATTCTGTTACTGTTGATGTCTCCCGCGTCGATGTCGACGAGGCGACAGATACCGCTTATATTTTCAACCACTGGAACGATGAATCCACAGATTCTATTCGTCCGAAAGAACTTGGAATACTATCCACAGGTGTCAATTTGACTGCTCACTATGATAAAATCGAATACAGCCTTTCATTCACAGCGAATCCTGCCGTTTGGGACCTCGATACACTGGATAGAAACTATACGAGAACGATGTATCCATACGAGGTAATCAGGTTGACGAACACAGGAACAATTCCGATAGATTATGGACTTATGACAATCGAAGATTTTACATCCTGGACCGCTGGATACAGTTCTGCGAACAATAGATATGTTCTGCGAGCGGAGTTCGACCAAAATTCGATGCCACCGGCATCGTTTGTGCCGTCGCTGGACTATGTGAAAAATACACTTATGTGGTCCACATCGACCACATTCGGTCCGATGGGATATAATGTTCCTGTTAGCGATTGGTTGAATATATGGCTGCAATTTATCACGCCGACCAGCACATTCGACTATACTCGGCAGACGATTATTCTGCAGATTTGGGCGAGACCGACGATGTATTGATTCGATGTTGAATGATGAACTGTAGTCCAAGATGTCCGAGGAAATGTAGGAGAGGTCTCCTGACCTCGACAGATAATGGTTTCTTGACCTCGACAGATAATGGTTTCCCGACCTCGATAGATGATGATTTTTCGATGACCTTGACATATAATCGACATCGGGAGATGTCTCCTACAAGTCGCGTATTCATCTGGCGTCCTGATGAAACAATAGCATCGGGGATATATATAGTGAGAATACGAATGGGAAATGGCGATTACGCAACGAAACGGATGTTATATTTGAAATAGATATGAAAAATAAATTCAAATTAAAATCTCCGTATCTACCCACCGGCGACCAGCCAGATGCCATAGAGAAGTTGGTCGAAGGTATTCTGTCGGGCAAGAAATATCAGGTGTTGCTCGGAGTTACAGGCTCGGGGAAAACATTCACGATTGCGAATGTTATTCAGCGGGTTCAGAAACCTACATTGATTATATCGCACAATAAAACTCTCGCTGCTCAGTTGTTCGGTGAATTCAAGCAGTATTTCCCCGATAACGCGGTGGAGTATTTCATCTCGTATTACGATTATTATCAGCCAGAGGCGTATATTCCGGAGACCGATACATACATCGAAAAAGATTCCGATATCAACGAGGACATCGATAGGCTGCGTCTTCGGGCGACATCATCGATTTTGTCGCGGCGAGATGTGATTGTTGTGGCATCGGTCAGCTCCATATTTGGTCTCGGTTCGCCGAAGGATTTTCGCGATATGGTGGTGAATATTAAAGTTGGTAAAGGACCGACTCGCCAATTGCTTTTGCGAGAACTCGTCGATATTCATTATGTTCGCAATCCAATCGATTTTGCGAGAGGTTCATTTCGCGCGCGAGGCGATGTCATCGAGATTTTTCCCGCCTATGAGGAATTCGTTTTCCGTATCGAATATTTCGGCGAGATGCCCGAGAGAATAGTTAAAATCCATCCGCTCACAGGCGAGGTTTTCGAGGAGATGGAGCAGGTGTGGATTTATCCTGCCAGGCATTTCGTGACGCCTTATGAAAATCTCAAACGGGCGACGGAATCTATTAAAAAGGAACTCGCCGAACGGCTCGAGGAGTTGAAAAAGATGGGAAAGTTGTTGGAGGCAGAGCGTCTCGAAAAACGCACCAATTACGATATCGAGATGATGCTCGAAATCGGATACTGCCCTGGAATCGAAAATTATTCCCGTCATATCGCCGGACGAAAACCAGGCGAGCGTCCATCGTGCCTGTTGGATTATTTTCCCGATGATTTTCTTGTAGTCATCGATGAATCTCATGTCACGATTCCGCAGATAAGAGGAATGTCCCACGGCGACCGTTCGCGTAAGGAAACACTCATCGAGCACGGATTCAGACTGCCATCCGCGCTGGATAATCGTCCTTTGCGTTTCGATGAATTTCTCGAACTTTGTCCGCAAACGATTTATCTATCGGCTACACCGGGCGATTACGAACTCGAGCAAACAGGCGGCGAGATTGTCGAGCAACTGATTCGACCGACGGGACTTATCGACCCGATAATCGAGGTTCGTCCCACTGCGGGACAAATCGAAAATCTTTGGGGCGAGATAAAAATGCGAATAGATAAGGGCGAACGAGTTCTTGTTACCACTCTGACCAAGCGTATGGCGGAGGACCTCGCCGATTATTTCGCATCGCTGGGAGCGAAATCGCGCTATCTACATTCTGAAATCGGTGCAATCGAACGGGTCGAGATTTTGAGGGATTTGCGTCTCGGTAATATCGAGGTTCTAGTCGGCGTGAACTTGCTGCGTGAGGGTCTGGATTTGCCCGAAGTTTCGCTTGTCGCCATTATGGATGCGGACAAGGAGGGTTTCTTGCGCTCGCACCGCTCGCTGATTCAAATCGCTGGCAGAGCGGCGAGGCATCAGGCTGGAACCGTTTTACTTTACGCCGATACGATAACCGATTCGATGCGTAAGGCAATCGATGAGACGAACAGAAGGCGGAAAATTCAGCAGGAATACAATGAGAAACATAACATCGTCCCGCATTCGATTAAGAAATCTGTGGAGTCGATAATGCTGACAACCGCTGTCGCGGATGCTCGCGAGGAGTCTGAGGAAAAATCTGAAAAGTTGCCCGAATATATGCAGGATTTACCCATCGAAAGCCAACTGGATGAAATGCTTCGATTGATGCGTAAAGCGGCGAAGGAATTGGATTTCGAGTATGCCGCGTTTCTGCGAGACCAAATAAAAGAGTTGCAGAA
>CAYRNI010000023.1:0-22268 GCA_964425665.1 uncultured bacterium | reverse complement strand
AAAGATATTTCATCGGTGCCAGCGAAACCTATCCTACTCGGCAATACTCCGAATCCGTTCAATCCTGCAACCGAGATTTCATTCGAACTTAATGAGCCCCAAAACATCAGACTCGATGTATTAGACCTATCTGGACGAGTTGTCCGAACTCTCGTCAACGGCGAAACCACTCGTGGCAAACATTCCATCATCTGGGACGGCAAGGATAAAACAGGCAACGATATGCCATCCGGAATTTATTTATACAGATTGAATACGGGAACAAGAAACATTACCAGAAAGATGACATTGGTTAGATAGGAATAGAAAAAATTAAACAATCGCGAGAGCCTCGGATTAACCGGGGCTCTTTTTTTAATTTCATAATCGCGATGGCAATTCTTTCAACCATTATTATCTATCGAGGTCGGGAGACCTCTCCTACAATTGCAAATTTTGGAATAAAAAATTTTTACATTATTAAAAAATTTTCAAAATGAGGCTTGACAATTTTGATTCGGAAAATATTATTTTGTTAGAAATAACTAATAAATTAAGAATATATGAATATAAAAAAGATTTCATCAAAACTCGAAGATTATCTCGAAGCGATATATCTTCTTCAACAGAAAAACATAGTAGCACGCGTCAAGGACTTGGCTCAGATGCTCGGAGTTCGTCCGCCGACTGCGATTTCTGCGGTTCAAAGATTGACCGACCTCGAACTCGTGGAACACCAACACTATGGATATATAAGGTTGACAGAAGAAGGGTTGGCTATCGCTAAGTCAATATACAAAAGACACGAGACATTATTAGCTTTTCTCGTGGATATATTGAATATCGATGTAGAAAAGGCATTGCCACAAGCTTGCGGAATGGAACATTCGATTTCATTATCGACTCGCGATAAATTTGAACTTCTAACAGATTTCATCAAATCGGACCCCGCGATTTGGAAGAAGTGGCAGGAATTCAGAGAGGACAATAAGGATGAAAAATGAAATTACTATAGCCGTTTCAGGAAATCCAAATTCTGGGAAAACTACGCTTTTCAATGCAATTACGGGAGCTTCACAAAAAGTCGGTAACTGGTCAGGTGTGACGGTAGAAAAGGTCGAGGGTAAAATAAGATATAACGGCAGAACACTTCATTTTGTGGATTTGCCGGGGACATATTCGCTTTCAGCATTCTCGCCGGAGGAAAAAATCGCGAGAGATTTCCTTCTATACGAACATCCCGATGTTGTTCTTGCGGTTATCGATGCTTCTCATCTCGAACGCAATCTATATCTGATTGCTCAAATAATCGATATCGGACACCCCACGGTTATCGCTCTGAATATGTTCGATTTGGCTCAGAATCACGGCGATGAAATCGATTTCGAAAAGATGTCGAATATATTAGGAGTCCCTGTTATCCCGACGATTGGAACAAAGGGAGTAGGCATAGATAAGATACTAAATGCCTTAGTCGAGGTATCCGAGAAACAAATTCATCCGAAACCGCTGATGTATCCTGATGATATCGAAAATTCACTCGCTACTATCGACGATGCTCTCAGGTGCTTTAAGGCGGAGGGTTTCGTTCCAAAATGTCATTTATTAAGATATGTTATTGCGAAACTTCTGGAAGATGACCCCGAGCTCAATTCTGAGATTATACAAAATGGACCGAACGCAGATGAAAATTTAAAAATTATTAGAAGGGAACGACAAAAACTCGAAAAATTATACAATGACGACATCCATACGATTCTCGCTCGGGCGAGATTTGCCTGGGCAACGGGCTTATTCGAAGAGACTGTAAAAACTCATCGGAAAGAGAATTACGAATCGATAACAAATAAAGTCGACAATCTGATATTAAATCGTTGGCTCGGTTTCCCTATTTTCGCCGCCGTTATGTTCGCTATTTTCTATCTGACATTCACCATCGGCGGATTTTTCGCAGATTATCTCGATAAATTTTTCTCTTGGCTCGGAGATGTCAGTTACTCATATTTCGCGACTCACTTCGGCTCGACATTATTCGCCTCGCTTATTGCAAAAGGGATAATCGGTGGAGTTGGAGGTGTCGTCGTTTTCTTGCCCAATATATTTATTCTGTTCTTACTAATCTCTATTCTCGAGGATTCGGGATACATAGCGAGAGCGGCATTTATTATGGACAAATTGATGCACAAGTTTGGTCTTCACGGCAGAAGTTTCATCCCTATGCTGCTCGGTTTTGGATGTAGCGTCCCCGCCATAATTTCAACGAGAACCTTGCGTGACCCGAGAGATAGACTATCAACAATGCTCGTGATACCATTCATCCCTTGCTCCGCGAGATTGCCTATTTTGATTATTTTCGCTGGTTTCCTCTTCCCGAAAAATCCATCGCTCGTAGTGTTCTCTATGTATTTTTTAGGAATAGCGGTAGCACTTTTAGTGGCATTAGTTTTAAAAAAGATATTTTTCGGTGGATTAACATCGCCATTTGTTATGGAACTTCCTAAATATCACATTCCAGCCCTGAAAATAGTGCTAAAACATACTGTGGTTCACTCTGGTGCATTTTTGAAAAAGGCAGGGACAGTTATTCTTCTTGGTGCGATAATTATATGGATTTTAGGGAATCTTCCCGCAGGTGTCGAATATGGCTCTGAAAAAAGCTACGCAGGGCATTTGGGTAAAATCATTCAGCCAATTTTTTCACCGCAACATATCCAATGGCAAGGCGTTGTCGCTCTTACTTTCGGATTTATCGCGAAGGAAATCGTGGTCTCATCGTTGGCTGTGCTATATCAAACGGATAAGGAAAATCTTCCCGATAAACTCGCCGATGATTTCCCGCCACCCGTGGCTTGGTCATTTCTCGTATTCTCTATGTTATATACACCTTGTATAGCGACTTTGGCAGCTATCAAAGCCGAGACGGGAAAATTTAAATGGGTATTTATTTCTGCTGGAATGTCGCTCGGTGTCGCCTGGGTGCTTTCTTCTGCGACCTATTTTATCGCTTCGATTTTCTAATCACAGAACGAGCGAAATAAACGGATAAATTGAAATCCCATCTCAAAAATGTATAACTGGAAACTGCACTCTATACATCTTTAACTTCATATTTCCAATTTATTGGGATTCCCGCCTTTTTTACGACAGCGGATACAGAACAATACTTATCCTGAGAAAGTCTAATCGCCTTTTCGATATTGTGCTTCGGCAAATTATCTCCCTCGAAGATATATACAATATCGATTTTTTTAGGAATTTTTGGATGTTCGTTTTCCCTCATTGCATTTAATTTTACCTTCAATTTGCGAGGAGGGGTGCGCATCTTTTGCAATATTGAAATTACATCCATAGCGGTGCATCCAGCGAGCGAAACTAAGAAAAGTTCGAATGGGCGCGTTGCTGCATCATATCCGGAAAATTCTGGCGACGAATCCATCGAAACCCAATGCCCACTCCCCGCACGGGCTATAAGAGTCAATCCCTCTACCTGAATAAGCTCTACATCGACCTCGTTTGCCATCTCTATTCCCTTTCTGCCAATTCTTCTTCGAGCAATGTTTTGACGATATTATCAAACACATCTAATTGATGATAACCTACAAGTTTCTGCCGTATATATCCATTTTTGTCTATGATAAATGTTGTGGGTATAGCAGGAATTCCTCCAAATCTATCGAGAACACTCGGGTCAGACATTCCCATCACTATCGTGTAATTGATATTGTGAGATTTAAGAAAACTTTTTATTCCTTCCTTAGAAACTCTTCTATCCAAATCTACACCGATTACGGCGAATGGTTGCCCGGAATATTTTTTCATCAATTGAACAAATGATGGCATCTCCATCACGCAGGGACGACACCAGGTCGCCCAGAAATCCAAGATAACAACTTTGCCCTCGTAATCGGATAATCTAACTATTTTACCGTCGATAGATGGTAGCGAAAAATCAGGGGCTTTTTGAAATCGAGAATTTGGATTGGTCCCCTGAGTTGAATTAGATTGAACAACAGGATGAATATTCGTAGATTGTGAATTATCGGATTTCGTTGTAGATTTCGGATTGTTCCTTGTCGTGTCAGATACCTCTTTCTTCCCACACCCACTAATAAACGAGATGACAATAATTATTGCCACCATCATAGCCAAATATTTTTTCATTTTATTCTCCTAAAATCGAATCGAGTTTTTTTGCCAACGATTTAATTGTTACAGCACCGACAATAGATGATACAGGTGCACCATCTTTGAAAATCATCATAGTCGGGATACTCATTATATGGAATTTTGCTGCAATCATCGGATTTTCATCTACATCTAATTTATAAACTTTGAGTTTATCCTTGTAAGCATCTGCCACAGCCTCCACAGCAGGCTCCATCATCTTGCAAGGAGCACACCAATCGGCGTAGAAATCGATTAGAACAGGGACATCGGATTTCATCACCTTCTCATCGAAATTACCGCTATGGATAAACTCTAACTTTCCCATTTTCTCCTCCTATTCATTTAATTTCGGAACAAATTACATTTTCCAATAAGCAATTAGTCCTTTTTACTATCAACTCCCACGATAGATTATTCTCTACATACGCACGGGCTTTTTTACCGATTTCATCGAAATTGTTATCATTTATTATCTTAATAATATAATTCGCAATGTTATTTCTATCAAGGTCTTTTATCGCCCAGACCACATTATTTCCAATAAGTTCGTCAAATTGCTCATCATAAGTTATAACCGATGGCACTCCACAAGCAGCATAGTGATTGACCTTGACCTGCCAGCAATACGGTGCGACATCTGGACTCATCAAGGCGATACCGACATCCAAAGCAGAAATGTATAGATGACTTATCTCGATTGGAAGTGGGGAAACGATTTTAATCCTATCTGCGAATTTGCTCATATTTCGGTGTTTCATTAGTTTTTTCAATTCTGGACCTTTTCCTGCGAGCAATAGAAAAACATTATCTATTTTCTGTGCGACCATCTCGAATGCTTCCACAACATCGACGAGTATATGCCAGGGATACATCGAACCGATATAGCCGAACCAGATTGCATCCTCGGGTAGCAGACCGAGCTTTTTACGAAGAGATATTCTATCTTTCTCGATATGAAATCTTTCGATATCTACACCGTTGGGAATATGAACAAATTTCTCGCGAGGAACATCATACTCATCAGCGAGAAAATCTCCGATGGCGCCGGTCACAACAATATTTAAATCTGCCTTCTTAACTCTCGCGGGAAGCCAATAATTGAGGTCGAAAAAATAGGGTATATAATTCAAGATATTAGAGATGCGTTTCCACTCGATATGTTCCAATCCATTGTGTTCTATCACGAGCGGGACATCGTGCGATTTAGCCCAATGGACAACTTTTCTCGCACCGAGAAAATCTCGCAAATATACGATATCGAATTTCTCTCGCTGTTTCAAATACCTATCACAAACATTCTTGTCAAAGAACATACATTTGCTTTCGCCGACACTCATAGGATAGACATTATCACCGAAAGTCCGTTCACCAATATCCTTCGCATATAGATAAATTTTATGACCGTATCTGCCGAGACCATTGACGATTTGGATTATATGCTCGGTCGCCGCAGTATCACGGCGAAGGTCATAACAAGCTATATATGCAATTTCAAATTTAGCCATAGTTTATAATGCTCGTCGTTTTGTAAGTCAACATAATTATTATTTTCACTTTTGCAATCAATTTTAGGCAGGGAAAACAGCGAATTTGTTGCTTTTCGATATAATCTATATATTTTCGCGACAACAAGCGACAAATTATCTTATGCTTTATTTCAAATTCCTTGCATATCCTACAGGGTATTTTAATTTTTTAATATGATAAGATATTTTTCATACACGGTAATTTTTATCGTGCTCGCTGTTTCAATCTGTTTCGGGCAGGAGATTAAGATAGTTCACAGCGACAAATTGGAAAGTTTTAATAATGGCGAAATAGTGAAACTCATCGGCTCGGTTCATCTCGAACACGGCAAGCGCGAACTTTTCAGTCAATTCGCCCAGTGGAATAGAAGGACCGGAATTATCTCTTTCCGCGGTAATGTCGAGATTTTAGATACAGCATACACGATAGAGTCCGATTTTCTACTTTACAGACGAGCCGATAAAACCGCGCAGGCAAAAGGCTCAATAAAATTCCTGAATCTCGATAGCACATTATTCGTCTACGGCGAGAATGGGTTCTACGATGGTGAAAATAATTTCGTCAGACTCGTCGAGAAACCTCACCTTTTGAAAATCGATACGGCGGGCTCCAAACTCGAACTGAAATCTAAAATCTTATTACACTTCACCGACTATAAACGCTCTGTGGCAATCGATTCGGTATCTGTGACTCTCTTTCCCGCCGATACGGCGAATCCAAAAATACACATATATTGCGACTCGCTCGAGTTCCATCAGGACTCGAATTTCGTTCAGGCATTCGGCGATGTGAAAATCGTTCAGGAATCACTGACGGTTTTGTCCCCACGAGCGATTATGTGGCGCGATGACGATAAAATTTTATTAGTCGATGGTGTATCGGTAAAAAATCCAGATTGGCGAATGTTCGCGGATACGCTTTGGGTTCATCTCAAAAACGACAAAATTTCAAATGTCCTCGCCACTGGCAATCCTCACGGAATATGGCACGACCCTGCGGATTCGTTTCATCTCGCCGATGACAGCAGGTTCTCCGCCGACACGATGAAATTCACATTCGGCGATAAAGGAATCGAATTTGCCGAGCTCGTTAGGCAGGCGAAAGTCGAATACTCGCCCGCTCCTACCGATACATCTGTGATAGATAAACACATCGCAAGTGGAGATTCGATAGCGGCGATTATGACAGGACACAGCATAGACTCGGTCGAAATTCACGGCGGAGTTGTTGGGACCTCGTATCAAATCAAAAATGGCAAACGAGACTCTCTGCTCTATCGCGGCGATGAAATGGCACTAACCTCTCAGAAGCGAGTGCATATTCTCGCCAACAGTTGGATAAAATACGGCGATATGCAGCTGACCGCCGGCAAAATAGATTTCGATGGCGAAACAAAGGTTCTCGTGGCGAAACCGATATACTATTCCGCCGACTCCATCGTCGGCAAGCCATTTCTCAAAGATAAGAACGATTCCCTTCATTCGGATGAACTCGAATACAATGTCGATACTAAAATCGGCATTTTATCGTATGGACATACCGCCGCGGACAAAGGGTTTTTCACCGGTCAAAAGATAGCGAAAACAAAGGGGGATACATTCTATATCCAAAATGCGACATTCACCACCTGCGATAGAAAACCACCGCACTACCATTTCTTTACGCCGGAATTGAAACTCATCCCGAAAGATAAGGCGATTGTTCGTCCCGTAACGATGTTCGTCGGCAGACTCCCTGTATTTTGGCTACCTTTCTTTGTCTTTTCAGTAAAAACTCGGCGTCATTCGGGGCTTTTGACATTCGATATCGGTAAATTCCAGCGGGGAGAAAGATTTATCCGAAATCTCGGATACTACTGGGCACCGAGTCAATATTTCGACCTATACGGTGCACTCGATATCGACGAAAACAATGGGATATATGTCAAGGGACAGTTTCGATATGCGTTGAGATATTACCTATCGGGCAGGTTCTACGGCTCGTATAAATTGACCAGCAAGCGGGATTGGGAAACAGGGCTTTCCAAAAGCAAGAGGTGGGAGATTCAGGCGAACCATCAGGAAACGCTCGGCGAAAAGGCAAAATTCTCTGGGACTTTATCTCTCGTCAGCGATGCCGACTATCTTCTGCAAACTCGCGATAATCCCCAAGAGCGAATGCAAAGGTCTTTGCGTTCCTATGCATCGTTTTCTCAGGGATTTAGTTGGGGAAGTTTCTCGGCATCGGCGGATAGAACCGATGACCTCGACAACAATACAACCACATTGTATCTTCCAAAAATTTCGGTCAGAAAATACTCGGGTTCAATATTCGGCGATGGTGATAACTGGTATAATAAATTTTATTACTCCGCTGGGTCGAATTTTGTTGGTTACTCACGAACGGATTCCACCGATTCCACCGAGAGACATTACGGAGATAAAACCGATTGTTCATTGAATTTCAGCCACTCGATTGGCGATTATTTGACACTTTCACCATCCCTCTCGGCATCTGGGGTTATCGAGGATAAAGGTGTCGATGGTAAAAAATTCCCGGCAATGTTTTCCTATTCGCTTTCTGCTGGAGCATCTACGGACTTATATGGCAACATTCCGCTGGGGCTTTTCGGGATTAAATTTTTCCATCACATAATTTCGCCATCGGTTAGTTTCGGCTATTCTCCAAAAATTTCTGGCGGAGAAAATTTCTATTCATTCGGAGGAATATCCGCACCGGCAAGCACAAAGAGAATGTCGATGAACATCAACATCTCGCAGCAATTCGGATTGAAAAAAGTCGACTCGACGAATGTCGTAAAGAGAATCTCGCTGTTCAATACGAGCACATCGTTTTCCTACAATTTTCTTTCGGATGCTCAAAAATTTTCGGACATAAACTCATCACTTAATGCAAATCCTTCATCGTGGCTATCTGTTTCTGTGTCGTTGACTCACACTCTATATTCGAATGGTTCGACACAACCGAATGGATTATTTCTACGCAGTGCAAATATGAACAGTTCTGTGCGCTGGAAATTTAATATTCCGTTCGCATCCGCCAACAGCAGTGATACGAGCGAAAACGAAGTCAGGGATTGTTCGATAAATATCTCGCACTATCTATCGAAAAATATCGAATCGGGCGCGATAACCCATTGGATAAAATATGATATAAAAACATTCATCACTCCTAACTGGCGTATAGATTACAACTATTACTACGATGTCGAGAACTCGAAAAAGATATCGGATGAATTTCATCTCTGGCGCGATTTGCATTGCTGGGAGATTTTGTTTATCTGGGTTCCTTCTGGTGTTCGTGCAGGATACTACTTTAAAATAAATGTCAAGGAAATTCCGGAGATAAAAATCGAAAAAACTTCTGGAAATGTCCGTTGGCGATGATATTTCTGGCAATTTTTTTAAAATTTTCTCAAACGAGCAATAATCATACAATATATTGTATATCAATAAGTTATGCTATTTTTAGCAATTTTTATTCAAGCAATAATGTGAAAAAGTCTAAATAAATTGAAAAAAGTTCTTGACAAACCCGTGAAGCATTTATAGACTTGCATTCGAGGACGGGGAAATTCACAAACCCTCATTAGAACAACAACAGGAGGATTCAAATGACAAAGGACGAACTCATAGCAAGGATTGCTAAATCAACCAAATTGCCGAAGACCAGTGTTAACAAGGTCATCAAATCCACATTAGAGGAAATCACCAAGGCACTCAAAAAAGGCGACAAAATCAGTTTCGTAGGCTTCGGAACATTTACAACTGCTCGCAGAGCAGCTCGCACAGGTAGAAATCCGCAGACAGGACAAAAAATTAAGATTCCCGCGACCACAGTCCCGAAATTCCGTCCTGGAAAAGGACTTCGCGAATCTGTCAGAAAAAAGAGATAAAAGAATGTTTTTTCGCCCCGTCCGAAATACCCCCGCTATGCGGGGGTTTTATTTTTGTAGAAAATATGTAATTCGCTTATCGAGAATTCAATTTCCTGAAAAACAAAATAATATTTATTTAATAATCGAATGAAATTCAAAATACTAATAATCCTATTATTTTTCAATATCGCATTTGCATTGGATAAAAGCGAAATCGCAAACTTCTGCGACAGTTTGCTCGCCGGCAGAAAAGGAGCGATAATCGTCGCGATGCCATACTTTGCCCAGATAGTTTGTGCGGTCGGAGACAGCGACATTTTATCGGGCGTCGATAAATATCCACCGGGTTCGGTTTTCAAAATCGTCTCATCTTTTGCTGCGCTTCGCAAAAATATCGACCCTCAAAAAACTGTTAAATGCACATACTTCTATCACACACCGAGCGGCGAGACATTGCACTGCTCCTGGAAACCCGGACACGGAATTGTCGATATGGAGCGAGCACTTTCGGTATCTTGCAGTTTCTATTTCTATCACTTGATGGATAATGGACTCACTGTCGCAGATATAAGAGAGATGGCAAAAAAATTTCGTTTCGATGAACCGCCTTATGATAGTATCCCTTGCTCGACGATAAAGAAATTCGATAGCAAATCGTTCAAGTATAGGTTTGCCGTGGGGTTGAGCGGAATACACACCACCCCGTATCACCTTTTGCGGATGATATCCGCGGTGGCGAACTCGGGGCTTATGCCGAATTTCGATGACCATTCGCTGAGGAAAATCGCGGACATCCCCGACGAAAGTTGGAAAGTAGTTCGCGAAGGTTTGAAATCATCCGTAAGCGATGGTCTATGCCGTTTCGCATTCGATAGTGAAATTTCAGCAGCGGGAAAAACTGGCACGGCGAGTATCCCCAAAAATCCCGACAGAACTTGCGGATGGTTTGTGGGATATTATCCCGCAGATGGCATACCACATTGGGCGGTTGTCGTGCTTGTAGTCGATGGCACAGGATTTACAGATGCCGCTCCCATAGCCGCAGAAGTATTGCAGTATTTGAAAAAATCCGAATCGAAATGAGATTATACCGATACCTTCTCATAAAAAGTCGAAAATTATAATCTGCTGAAATATACCAAATATTAGAGCCTTATAAAATAGCACCTTTCAGATAGTTTGCGGCGTGTTCGATTTGCGAACCGACATCTTCGGGGCGATGTGCATCGGAGCCGAATGAACCCAATGGCACTTCGGCATCGAGCAGTGTTCTAATTATCTCTGCGGATGGATACGGAGCAGGGAAACCCTTGCGGAAAGCCGACGAGTTTATCTCGAACGCCATACCTGTATCCGCAATTTCCGATGCAACTTGCGGGAATATTTCCATCTCGATATTTTCGATTTTGCTCAATCCCCAGTATCTCGAAATATATTTTTTATATCCATCGATATGTCCGATTACATCGAACAGGCGACTTCGGGCGAGAGATAAAACGATTTCGTAATATTTCTCTATGAAACGAGCAGGCTCGAATATACGGGATATAATCTCTATCGATTTATGAGATGTGATTTCAAAACTTTCTATCGAATGAACAGAACCGATTGAAAATTCTGGCTTAAATTTATCTATAAACCGTTCGATTAGATTTTCGTAGTCGGGCTCGTATGAGAACTCGAAACCATATAATATTTCGATTTCGTCTCCGAACTTTCTGCGAGCATTTTTTACATCATCGATGTAATGGAAAACTATTTCATCGTCGAGAACGAACAATCTATTCTCGTATCTGATAAATCTATCGACACTGGTGCGTCTCGGGTCGAGGTCGATGTGTGTCGTGAAACATATTTTTTTCAATCCTTTATCTATTGCCGCTCGAACAAATCGTTCCACCGAACCACTGGCATCAATCGAATATGCGGGATGGATATGGCAATCGCATCGAGCGAGTCTATCTACTTCGTTTATTTCGATTTTCATCTTTTCGCCTCGACTTTTCTTTTCCAAAATTATTTCGTGATGGTCTATCTTTTCGACTATTATGAGCATTAGAACTATTTTTATTGTGCGGATATTTTTTCTTGCCGTTCGCTCGAGTAACTCTTATGTGATTTGTGAAAATCCAACCCTTCCCCTCTCTGTAAAGTTCTACCCGATATATTCCATATCGCTTTGCGTAGAACTCGGCTGATTTACCTTCTGCCGTCGCGATTTTCTTGCCATTATAGATTAGATGAATTTCAGCGGGCAGTGGCGATTCGACAAATATTTTCATCTTTGGATTGAATTTTATTCTGTCGCCTATGATAGCGTATTCATCGGGGCTTTCTGCCCAGAATCGAAATCCGCGAGCATCCCCCCAGCGATAGTTCGAGATAAATACTCGACATTTGTGTAATGCTCCGAAGAAATTTTCCTTTGCAGATGTGAAATCTCTCGGCAATTCTCTTTTGGTTAAAATGTGTGTTCGTATCGAGCAAAGTTCCACCCGATATGGGAAAATCGTTCTGTGGAAAATTCCCAGAATTTTCAATTTGAAACCGTGGGCATCGGCGGAACCGATACCGACGACTCGGCGTCTTATGTTAAATTTATCCCACATAGCGAGAGTCTCTCTCGGCGGCGCCGTCAGCAAACTGCGAGGATTTAGAAGATATTTCAACTTATTCCCTCTGGCGAGTCCCTCCAGCCAAGCCGACATATGATTCCATATCTCGATTCCATCGAACTCCCGCACAGACCAATCTGTCCACGGCAGAGGTGGAAATTTGGGAAAATCCCTGCTTTCATCAGGGTGAGCGATTATCCCGAAACCGCCCGCCTGATGAACCCGCTTGACATACATATTCGGCTCGAAATCCTCGGGAAGAACAGTGTTAAGCCCGAAAACTAAATAGTGATTTTTCTCATCTATATCCTGATGCTCGTATCCAACAATCACGAGTGTTTTGCCATACCAACCCTCTTTATTCTTGTGTTCGAGTGTCATATGGTCCGAGAATGCGAGGAAATCGAGCTTGTATTTATGCGCCAGTTCGATTATCTCATCGTGTGTTTTAGAACCATCGGAATCTGTCGTGTGAATGTGCATAACACCCACATACTCGAATAATCTACGAGGTTTATCCATTGAAAATCTCCGTCTATAATTCTATGTTATCTATTTCCATCCATCAAATTATCCAAAATAGCGACAGCACCTTTGACCAAAAGCAACGGGTCATCTATATATTCGATGTCGATATATTCTGTCAAAATTTTTGCATCTCCACCTGTCATAATGAGTTTTTTGGATTTCGCTTTCGCTGTGAGTTTACGCCACAAAAATTCTATCGCACCAACAGCAGCAGAAATTACACCGGCGGAAATACATTGCTCGGTGGCTTTCCCCGGGAACTGCGGCTTAATTTTCGAGTCGGCTGCGGGAAGTTGAGCAGTTCCGCTATGAAGTGAATCAGCCATCATCTTCAGTCCAGGGATAATAGCACCGCCGAGAAATTTATCGCCCCGAACCAAATCGACAGTTATGGCGGTTCCAGCATCGACAACTATCAACGAATCGGCGATATCGCCATAGAATTCGAATGCCCCGACGGAATCGGCGATTCTGTCCGCACCGAGTCTTTTCGGCGAACCGTAGTCGATTACAATCGGCAAATCGATATCGTAGGTGACCACAACCGTGCCTATTCCAACACTCTCGATTCTACTTTGCGCTATCTCGGTCAATTCGGGGATAACAGATACAATCACACTATTTTCACATCCCGAATTTATCGCTATACTTTCGAGTCTATCGAACCAGGTTGGATTGCCACTTTGGAAACGCCATTCGCCGCCGAGCGCATCGCCATCGACGATATATATTTTGGCGAAACGATTCCCGATATCTAAAACGAGTGTTCTATTGTGCTTCATAACTGCATAAAATCGTCCATCATATCGCGATTGTCAAACAATTTCCCTATTTTATTATCTGTGAACAGTAGATGATAAAAAACGAAATTGCGATTTATTTCGATATTCGTTTTTTTAATAATGTCCAAACTTTTGCGAATAATAATTTGCCACAATGAGAAAAATCTAATATAATTTTATAAAATTTTCGAGAGGAAAATTATGCCACCGAAAGCGAAAAAAATAAGCACAGCAGGAATTATTGTGCTGGTAGCGGTTTTATTCTTATTGTGGGAACATTTTGCCGATGGAAGCAACAAAATTCCATCTTCCAGTTCGATAAAAGTTGAAGATGCTCAAATTTTGAGTTATTTTTCCCCGTATGGCGGTTGCACCGATGCCATCGTGAACAACATATACAATGCCGAAAAAACAATCGATATCGCGATATATACATTCACCAGTCGTCCTATTTCACAGGCTTTGGTCAAAGCATACGAAAGAGGCGTCGATGTTCGGGTGATAATGGACAGAAATCAAGCGGCGGAGCGGTTTTCGAAGAAGCGGTATATTGTCAAAAAAGGTATCCCTGTCGAACTTCACACCGGCGATGGCATTATGCACAATAAGTTCGCGGTGTTCGATTCCTCAATAGTTATCACGGGTTCATTCAATTGGACTAGTTCTGCGGAGCGATACAATTACGAAAATATCGTGGTAATAAATTCCCCCGAACTCGCTCGGCGATACGAAGCCGAATTCGACAAAATGTGGAAAAAATTCGAGTAAAACTATGGAATTTCCTGTAAGAAAAGGTCAGGATGGAAATTATTATCTCCTCGATTTCGAGGATACGGAGCGTGAGTTCAAGCAAATCGTCAAGGCGGTTTGCCCTGAGGATTTGGTTTCGATGACCAATGGTAGAGGTGGCTCCATACTTGTGGGTGTCGAGGAGGTTCGTCTCGACGATGGTTCGAAAGCGGGCAGAGTAATCGGTTGCCCGCTCACAGATGAACTGAAACAAAATGTAAATAATAAAGCATCGAGTTGTCTGCCAGCCATAAAGGTCGATTTCGAGGAGCATTGGGTCGGCGGGATACCTTTCGTGGAAATCATTGTCCCCGAGGGTGTCAATAAGCCGTATTGCACCGCTGGCGGATGCTATCGAATACGGCTCAACGGTGGAAGTCGCGCGCTGGACCCGCCAGCACTCATATCTATGGTGCTCGAACGCGAATCGCAAAAATTTTTGGAGCGATTCCAGAAGGCAACCTCACAGTTAGAAAAAATGCTCGAAAAAATCTCGGAAAAACTCGAACATTTCGACAACCCGACGAAAGATGGTTAAAAAATTTATAGAGAAAATTTATGCCTTTCCCCTCTGGCTGAGATGGTATCTGTATCGTCAGAAAATTTTTAAGACCGAGTATCTATCGAAGCCCGTTATAAGCATCGGTGGATTGAAATTCGGTGGTGTTGGCAAAACACCGCTCGTGGAACATATCGCTAAAATACTCGTATCGAATGGCTTGCGGGTATCTGTTCTGACGAGAGGTTACGGCAGAAAATCGAAGGAGAGGATTGTAATCGAAAACGGCGATGGCAATTGGCGAGACTGTGGCGATGAACCGCTTATGCTGTCGAAAAGATTGCCCGATGTTAAAATTGTCGTTCATCCGAACAGATTGGAAAGCGGAAAATCTGTCGAATCTGAAATGGATGTTTTTTTGCTCGACGACGGTTTCCAACACATACAACTCGGTAGAAATCTCGACATTATAGCATTAGCGGGGGACGAATTTGAAGACAATCTGTTTCCATTCGGTTCGCGTCGAGATGGTCTCTGGCGAATGGAAAATTTAGAGGATGCCGCAGTCGTTGTGCCATCGCAAAATTATGACAAAATTTCCGATAAAATCGGCGATATCCCCGTTTTCCGTAGTGATTTGTCCATCGAAGGATTTTGTAAAATAGACGATTTCAGAAATGTTATTCCCGCAGAAAAACTACATTGCAAAAATGTGTTTCTTACAGCGGGAATTGCATCGCCGCACAGGTTCGAGCGAACAGTGAAAACGACAGGTGCTAAAATTGTCGGCGTAAAATGGTTTCGTGACCACAAATTTTCCGAATCCCGTCAAGTCGAAAATGTCATTGCACAAGCCAAAAAGAAAAATGCGGAGATTATTTTGACCACCGCTAAGGATGCTGTGAGACTTCCCGAAAATGCTCGTGAAAATTTCTACGCTCTCCTGATACGATACGAAATCGAGCCATCGGATAAATTCGAGAGACTTATTTTGAATGCGATTTTAAATAGATAATTCGATATTATTTTTCGCTTTCGGGTTTGTAGCCGATTCTATCGAATGGGTTTATAGTAGAACTCGCTATGTTTTTGAGATGAGCGCTGGTTCGCTTAAAATATCTTGCCGCCAATGCCGCCAGAACCTCCTGATTAGGGGTAGCCGACTCCGTCGGTTTGGGCGTTCTAACTAATGCCGCTATTATCTCCTCGCAATCCTTCGAGTTGATTATGTGTATAGCCATAACCTTTCGAGCGGTTTCGGTATCTGCATTTTTGAATGCGGTTATCGAATTATCGAACATCTCCGAAATGTTTTTACAAATCCTGTCGAGCATATCGAACATAGGAATATCCTCGAGAGATTTCCCATACAGTTCCCAAAGTTCGACAAAGTTCTTTGCGTAATCGCCGATACGCTCGATATCGACCGCAATCGTCGTCAAAATCAATGCAGCGGTGGTATCCTGTTGGGGTGAAACGGAAAGATGTTCGAGAACCTTCCGCCTTATGCTGATTTCAAAGGCATTTATCTGCTTATCCATATCGTAAATTTTTTGCACATCGAGAGATTTTCCACCGAAAAGTGGCGATATAGCCTGTTCATAAATTTCCTTCGTCATTTCGAGCATTTTAACAGCATCATCGAACGCTTGCTGCAAAAGGTCCTCCTTGTGCCATAGCTCGAATAGTTTCTTAAACATACTTTACCTCCATTGTTTTCCTCACGCAAAAAAATTTCGCATTCCACTCGGCACGGTGAATTTTTTATTACTTATTTCGCTATGAATGAAAGCCCTAATGGTATAACATAAAAGACGACTATTATATACACGATAGCGATTGCTCTTCTTTTGTATGCGATTCCACCGAACCATTTCGCTATAGATATCGGAACTTTCCTGAGCGGAAACCACAGAATCGTCCCTGATATATTGAACAGTAGATGAACCAATGCCGTCGCGATGGCGGCGGGACTTTGAGTAACCAGAGATGCCATCATAGCGGTAACGGTTGTTCCGATATTCGCTCCGAGCGTATAAGGGAAAATCTGCTCGATTGTCAGTATCCCCGCGCCTACAAGCGGAACGGCTAATGATGTCACCACAGAACTCGATTGAACCAAAGCTGTTAGCAATATCCCGAAAACAAAACTTCGCAAGGGACTGCTGAAAAGATAATTGTGTATAAGTCTTTCGACCTTTCCGATTATTACTCGTTTCATCAGTTTTACGAGTCTCGATAGTGAATAAAAAAGAAGAATGAGTGCAATCACGAGGCAGATAACCGCTATCATTTTTTGATTGCTCGAGGTAAATCCCACAAGATATGCTATAAGTTTGACAGCGGGTTTCACGATAGTTTTCAGCGGACTAATTAACTTGAACCCACCGACGCCGGCAAAAATTCCCTGCAAAAACAATGCACTTCTTTGAAGATAGTGCGTCGTCAGTTCGATTGGTAAAAATACTGCGACGGATAGCATATTGAAGAAATCGTGAACCGTTGCACTCGCGAATGCTCTTCGGAACTCGCGCGGTCGGGTAATATGTGCGATGGACACCATAGTATTCGTAACGGATGTTCCGATATTAGCTCCCATAATGATTGGAATAGCGTTCGCGAGGGGCAAGGCATTCTGTCCTGCGGCTACCAAACCTACAACGATGGATGTCGTCGCAGAGGAACTTTGAACTATACTCGTCGCTAAAATACCGAGAAAAAGCCCAACAAGCGGATTAGAAGTCGTGGACAAAAGACCTTCGGCAAAACCTCTACCCAAAAGTTTGAACGAATACCCGAGAAGTTCGATACTGACGAGGAACAGATATAGAAACAGAAGAAACAAAAGCACATTCAAAATCGGGCAATAATGTGACTGCCGCGATTCTGAACCGTCCTGTCGTTTTTTCCACATTTTATTTAAACTAATCGATAATATGCAAGTTAACTATACGAACCAACTCAGAAATTCCGCACCTTTCAACTACACGACATTATTTCATCGAGAACTATTCTTCAGAATTAATCTTCCTGACATTGAGAGCTTTCGGTCCCTTTTCGCCCTCTGCAAGGTCGAACTCCACCTCATCGCCGGGGGAAAGGCTGCGATAACCCTCCCCTACAATATCGGAATAGTGAACAAATACATCCGGTCCACCACCTTCCCATTCGATAAAACCATACCCCTTCTTCTCATCAAATCTCTTAACACGACCACGAGCCATTAAAACCTCCTATTAAAACCGCTTTTTACATCTAAACGACTTTTTCTGTTTAGTCAAGTTTTTTGTCCACAGATTTTCATTTTTTTAAGATATTTATGAAATTAAATTATACGAGGTTTAAGCAAATGTCGAAACCTATATATTATAATCAGAACAATAGCAAAAATCGCCGTATAAGCAGAAGCGGGAATTATGTATCTCCATAGTGTATAAAGGAAACTTACTCTGTATCGAGTTAGAACAAGATAAATCGAACGGTCGATTATTCCCGCTAAGAAAATAACCGCACCATCGAGAAATGGATGTTCAATATTTAGTTTTTCGTGCATAGTGGATAGGAAAAGTGCGGTAGTTGCTCTCGCTACGATACCTGCTCCCATCCATCGAGGGTCGAGGCAGTCGATTAGAAAACCAGAATAAGCTCCCCAACCGACAGTGGTTCGTCCATTTGAGTATGAGCCGATTAGAACCAGTGCCAACAGTCCGATATCTATATCCCATCCCAATATAGATATCGGAGCGAGAAGCGTCGTGCCAGCATAGGTGGCAACAGTCATCAATATGAATCTCGTCAGAAATCTCATCGTATCTATGGAACAATTCGAGTGAATCTTCCCTCGTTTTTAAGCGATTTAGCAACTTGCGAAATCGATGTTATTATAACTTCTTTTCCTCCATTTTCGATAAATCTGATAGCGGATTCTATTTTAGGTCCCATCGAGCCCGGCGGAAACTGATTTTCGTCATAATATTTTTTTGCCTGCTCGAGACTCAATTCGGCGAGGTCTGTCTGGTCGGGCTTGCCAAAATTTATGGCGACTCTATCGACACCTGTTATTATAATTAGTTTCTCCGCACCGATATCTTTCGCCAGCACCGCCGATGCCCTATCCTTGTCGATTACAGCATCCACAGGCTCCAATGCACCATTCGGTTTCTCTATAACAGGAATTCCACCTCCGCCGGTCGATATAACGACAGCACCCTCATCGAGAAGTTTGATGACGGCATCCTTTTCCACGATTTCAATAGGCCAGGGCGATGGCACAACTCGTCTCCAACCTCTGCCTACATCGGGTTTCATAGTCCAGCCCTGCTCACGAATCAATTTTTTGGCTTCATCTTCCGTATAGAATCTGCCGATAAATTTGGTCGGATTTTTAAATCCGGGGTCATCAGCATCGACTATGACTCTCGTGACGACAGTTACCACAGGTTTATCGAGATTGCTCGTGTATAGATGATTTCCCAGAGCCAGTGCGAGAATGAAACCGATTTCTCCCTGTGTCTGTGCTCCGCAAACAGAAAGCGGTAATGGAATTACCTCGCTCTGCGAAAGTTCCACTCGCCTGAGTGCATTGCCGACCTGAGGACCGTTCCCGTGTGTTATCGCTATCTGCCAGCCATCCGCAACGAGCGATGCCAGAACAGCCATCGACCTTTTCGCCCGTTCCATCTGAATATCGAACGGGTCTGTGCCTTTGGTAGAAAGTGCATTTCCGCCGAGTGCGATTACGATTCTTCGGGACATATAATCTCCATCGTTTTGCAATGAAGTTTTAATATTATGCTATATTGAAATAATGCAATGAAATTTTTGCACAGATGGAAGTGTTCTAATGAAGATATTTTTAATTATAAAATGCGAAACCATCATCACCGAATAGGTCTTCTATTTCAGAGCAATTACTCGGCAACGACAATTCCGCATCCTATAATTCGAGCTAGATGGAAGTTTTTAGAAACCCCAACAGCATTTTATTTTGCTGTCTCTATTCCCTTCGGTTAAACTCGAAGATATCGCACCAGGTTTCGATTTCAAAGAGATTCCTAATGAGACATTAAATCCTTCATACCAGGGTTCCAAAAACGAGAACCATCCGCGTGCATCGACGGTGACATGAAATCTATATGTTCTGAACAAAAGTATCCCGCCGCCCAACGAAATCAACGGCAATTTGTAATCGTAATATTCGGTGGAATAGTAGTAAGAAGTATCCGTTCCAGATATTTCGTAATTCATTTTCGTTTCACTCTGGGTGAGAATATGCACGCCAGCACCGAAACTTAAATACGGTGAAAAATCGGTATTCGATAGCATATATAATCCCGAAATATTTATAGGGATAAAAGCCTCATTCTCCACAAAACCGTGGTAGCCGACGAGCGCTTCGACAATCCATCTATCTGTTTCATACATCCCGATGACATCTACGCCTAATAATAAATCTTCCTTCGCTTTTGAACCGTAAAACGGCACAAAGAAACCGACACGAGAACCCACTGTGTAAAATTCGTGTCTTCTGCGAGGTTCATATAGTTCGTTCGATGTAATATTCTCTGTGGTTGCAGCATCCTTAACTGGTTTGCCCATTAAAAATCCATCCGTAATTCTTTTGACTACTGCATCGAGGTCCTCGACATAGTTTGCTGTTGCTCTATCCGTGTAGGCAATCTCGCCATCGCTGCGGACAAAATACACTGTGACGACTATTTTTTCACCCATTCCTATAAGACTGCCGAAAAGAGCGAGTTGTCTATGTCTTTGTCGAGCGATTTCACCAGCACATTCCACATCTTTACAAATGGAGGTATCCATATAAACTTTGTATCCCGCTTTTGACAACTCACCTTTAAAAAGTTCATCGACAGCATACACAGTCGAACTATCCACGCTAACCGAAGTAAAAGGTAAAATAACAATACTGTTTGCCGCAAACGCGGAAGTCGTGAGCAATAAGGCTATGAATATTAAGTTTTTCATTTTTAACCCCCCTTTTAGTTTGGTTAATTTTATTTTTTCGGATTTTAGCAGTCAATTCATATTTGCTTTCAAATTATTTACCCTTCTCATTTCATAATCAGGCAAAATATGTGCCATCGATATATCCCTATATGATATAAGGAAATGACATTGAAAACAATTTTCGCCGCTGGATAATTGAACAAAAATTGTGCAGTTAAAAATAGATTTCCCTATGCAAAATTTTTCGTTAATGCATTGATATGTGTCTATGAAGAGGAATGTCAGTATGCTCAATCTTGCGAATTTTCATCATCTTTTTTCTCTTCGACTATGATTTCTTCATCCGTTTGGGCATTATCCTTCTGTTCAATAGATTCACTTTGTTCGTTCTCGTTTTTCTCAACCCCATTATTTTCGCGAGTGAATTCTCGACTCGTATGATTTTTGCCATCGGATTTCGATTGTTGTTCTTCGTTATCCGGCTGCTTTTTCAAAATCTCGTATCTCTCATAAGCCAGTTTGGCTTTTTCATTATCGCCGAAGGATTTTAAGCAATGCCCTATGTATAGATGAACCTCGGGAATGTTTGGATTCTCGCGGTAGGCTGAATTTAGTATCTCGAACGATTTTTCGATTTTGTCGAGATGAAACAGTGCGATTCCATAATTTACAAGCGATGCGATATTTCCTTTATTATTTTCTATGAAAGGTTTAAGCACCTGAGCGGACTCTGCATATCTTTCCTGTTTATTCAGGATATAGCTGAGATTATTAGCGGAACGAAAATCGTCAGGGTCGATTTCGATAGCATTTCGGAAAGATTTTTCGGCTTGTTCGAATTTGCCCATTTTCAGCGAGACGACCCCCAATCTCGAATGTCCAGCAGATAAATCCGGAGCAAATTCGACCATAATTTTTGCGACCTTTTCGGCGGGTTGGAATTGCTCAGACGAAAACAGATTATCGAAAACTTTTGCCAGTCGAATTTCCACAGGTTCTTGCGCCAATAGAATCGAATTTAAAATCTCGAAATTTTTCGCTGTATCTATTATTTCGAAAACCTGTTGGATAGTTGTATCCTCATCTAATAAAATGTCTTCGGGGTTGTTCTTTTTCGAGCGCCACAGTGCGAGAATTAGAACGACTAAACTTACGACGAGTAAAATAATTCCGACGATAACGAACATAAGCCGAGCTCCTTTTTATGCGGTTCGTGCACCCGTATCTCGATTCCCTTATTTTGAAACTTACAGTTTTGACGACTCCATCTGGGCGACCCTACGGCACAGAGACAACTATTCCTACCGCTGCTTCTTTCCAGACCTGACGGGGTTCGGAATGAGTCCCTTGCGTAGGACCCAAATTTCAACATCGTCGCCACTGTAAAAATTTTCAAAACAGGTGAACCTCGATACGGGAATTCAGCCCCGCGTATGCCGGGTTTCGGGTTCAAGGGACCGGCAGCCCCCCGCTTAGCACGAACCATATTATAAAGTAATAATTAGCATTATCTTGTGAAATGTCAAGACTAAGAT
>CAYRNI010000022.1:17398-22669 GCA_964425665.1 uncultured bacterium | reverse complement strand
ATTCCCGATGATATTTTAGAAATCGAGAGACAAAAAAATCGGAAGGAAAGTTTAGCAGAATTAAATCTGTTCGACTATTCAACTGTTAAATAATTGAAAAACTTAATATAATTTAGGGGTATGCTTATGAAAAACATAACAATTCATAAAATCAATGCCACACTTTTATACTGGCGTGATGGCAATTGGTTTGTCGGAAGGCTCGTGGAAATTCCAAATGTATTTTCACAGGGAAAAACTCTCGAGGAATTGATTACTAATATTCAAGATGCCTATAAAATGATGGTTCAAATCTCACTTGATGAAATTATGGATAATGCTAATGTTATCACTGTGGAGGTATGATTGAAGCGAAGCAAACTTGTGAAATTACTCATTTCTAATAATTGTATTATGTTAAGACATGGCAAAAAACACGATATTTACGAAAATCGTTTGACGAAAGAAAAAGCACCTATACCTCGACATAGTGAAATACCGGATTCTTTGGTTAAGTTGATTTGCAAACAACTTGGAGTAAAGCCACTAAAATAATTACGAGGAGTCCCTATGCGTAAAACAAATGTTCGAACAATATGGCAAAAAGCCCATAATAACGAACCGATTGTCGCTATAACCGCTTACGATTATTTCACTGCGAAATATGCCGATGAAGCGGGTGTCGATATCGTTCTTATAGGCGATTCGGTCGAAATGGTAGTATACGGCAGAGAAACTACTCATACCGCAACTATGGAGAAAATGATTTATCATACCGAAGCTGTTGCTGCTGCTGTTAAAAATGCGATGGTTGTCGGCGATATGCCTTTTATGTCGTATCACGGCTCGATTCGAAAGGCTGTGGAGAATGCGGGGAGATTTATTCGCGCAGGTGCTCAGGCGGTCAAACTCGAGGGCGGGAAAAAAATGTCGGACACTGTTCGTGCGATAGCAGATTCGGGTATCCCCGTGATGGGACATATCGGGATGCTTCCGCAGAGTATTCACTTTATGGGCGGATATATCACCACAGGCGAGGACGAGAGGAGCTCTCGTATTCTTGTGGAGGATAGCAAAGCCCTCGAAAATGCCGGTGCATTCGCTATCGTTCTGGAAAAAGTATCGCAGGAAACGGCTAAATTAATCACCTTACAGCTGGATATCCCTACAATCGGTATCGGTTCGGGGATTCACTGCGATGGTCAAATACTCGTCGTCAACGATATTTTAGGGCTTTTCGACAGATTTACTCCGCCCTTCGTGAAAAAGTATGCCGATTTGAAAACAGAGATAATCGATGCGGTTAAACAATATGCCGATGATGTCAGAAATAAAAAATTCCCAAAAAAGTGAGGTTATTAAAATGCGAAACAAAATTTTAGTATTAGCGATATTTATTCTCGTTCTCGCGATGATTTCGTTCATCGGTTGTTCCAAATCCACAAATGATAACGATTCTGATGATAACAATCCATCCGATACGACAGAAGTTCCCGATACCACTCAACCCGATTCGAGTGGGTTCGGCACTTTCGATTCGGTCAACACTATCGCCGTGGACGATGCGCCATCGTATCTTGAATTCGGCGAAAATATTTTAGTCTCTGCATCGAGTTATAGGATAAGGTTCTTCTCGCTGACAGACCCTGAATCGCCATCAGAGATAGGCATATATCCAACGGATTATCCATATACCAGTATGATAAAATCGGTCGATGTTCACGACACACTGCTATTTGTCGCATTGGATTATCCTTTAAGAAAGATAGTAATTCTCGATATCGCCGACCCGACATCTGTCTCGCAGCTCGGAGAACTCGAACTCGTCTCTACTCCGCAATGTATCGCATACGGCGATAATATGCTATTTGTGGGATATGGCTCTTCTGTCGATGGTTCGATTGTCGATGTCTCGGATGTATCCGCCCCTTTAATTTCTGGAAGTATCCCCGTAAAGTTCTCTGCCTGCGATTATTTCTACCGGAGATTGTATTGCATAAATACCGACTATATGGTTTATAGCGTCGATATCTTATCTTCGGATTCATCATACGTTTTGCAATCGGCAAATACCGGCGGACAGAACCTCGACATATCGGTTACCCCTTGGGGGCATCTATATATCGCCCGCGGTGTTGAAACAGGCACGAACATCGGTGCATTTATCGCCTACGATGTGAACCAAATCGGACTGGAACAATACAGCGAGGAGCTAAATGGCTGGGCTGCAAAAAATATCGATTTCGATAATAATTTCGTGTATTTGCTCTCTCGCCCCACTGCGGGCGGTTCGCCGATGAACTATGATTTACGAGTTTATTTCTCATATCACCTCGACCAGACACAGCTGGCATTCGAGGATACTGTCATATACGGAAATTGTCTCGCCGCTGAAAATCATTATATTTACATCGGTGCTCGCTCATCGACAGGCGAGGGCGGAAATATTTTCATTTATCATCACAGTTATTAGTTGCAATCGAACTTTTTCGACAAAAATTAGCAACCGAACTATCATAATTAAAAAATCGCAAAAACATCGGGAAAGTATAGAAAATGTTTAAAAAAATTGCAAATGCTCTCAGAAAAACTCAGCGTAAAGTTGCCGGAGCGATAAAGTCGGTTATTCCTTTTGGAAAACGGCTGACAGATGAGGATATCGAACTTATCGAGGAAATTCTAATCGGTGCCGATGTAGGAGTGGAAACCACCGAAGAGATAATCGATGACCTGACAAGGAGAATGAAATCGGGCGAACTGACCGGTGGCGATGCTCTCGAAGTTTTGGAAAAACATCTTCTCGAAATTCTCGGCGAGCCACAACCTATCGTGTTGACTCATAAACCGCACATAATCTTGATGGTCGGAGTAAATGGCACTGGCAAAACCACGAGTATCGGCAAACTCGCAAAAAGATTTAAGGACGAGGGTAAAAAGGTTTTGCTTTCTGCTGGGGATACATTTCGAGCGGCGGCTCGGGAGCAGCTCGATATCTGGGCGAATCGCGTCGGTGTGGATATAATAGCCGGTGCCGATGGTGCCGACCCTGCATCTGTGGTATTCGACTCTATAAAGCGGGCGGTCGCAAAGAACTACGATGTAGTCATCGCAGATACCGCAGGCAGACTTCACACGAAAAAGAATTTGATGGAGGAATTGAAAAAGATTGCGAGAGTTTCCGATAAAGCCTTATCAGGTGCTCCTCACGATACTTTTCTCGTTCTCGATGCTACGACTGGACAAAACGGATTGACACAAGCAGAAATTTTCCATCGTGCGATTCCTCTCACGGGGATAATTCTCGCGAAGTTAGATGGCACAGCGAAAGGTGGAATCGCCGTGGCTATCAGGCGGAAACTCGGTGTGCCGATTCGGGCGGTCGGAATAGGTGAGAAAATCGACGATATAGAAGATTTCATTCCAAAAGAATATGTCAAAGCGATGCTCGGTATAGAATGAAATTTTATATCTATTACTTCGCACAAATAGACAATATTAAGGAAACGCTTATCGTATGCGCTTTTTAAGCATTATAATGCTATTTTTGAGCCTTTGCTGGGGGAGTTTGTCTATCGAATGGAATTTCCCATTCTCAGGAGTTTATTCCGATAGAATGATATACGGCAGTTCGCCCGCAATCGCCGAGCTCGGCGTGAACACTGTTGGCGATGAACCGAACGAATTTCTCGAAATCGTAGTCGGCAGCGACGAGGTCAATTCTCCTTATGCTACTTTTTACGGTGCCTGGCGATGTATCGACTCTCGTGGAAATCTCGAATGGCAACTGAACACTCGCACAGATGAGGCTCGTTCCAGCCCCGCGATTGCAGATTTCTACGGCAATAGCGGTCTCGGAGATGGCATTCCAGATATTGTCGGTGGAACAACTTGCGGATGGTCTGTGGAGGCATTCACTAATACGGGTTCGTTTATCTGGCGGTTCGCAAATATCGAGGGCAGCGGACAATATCTATGGCACTCGTCCCCCGCTGTCGGCGATGTTGTTCCACCTGTTATCGGAGACGAAATCGTAATCGGTAATTCCAATGCCAATTGTGCCGCTGTTTTCTGCCTCGAAGGTGATATTTCTGACGGCTGGGATGATGGTTTCACAGGATACAGTTCGTTCGAGCATAGTTGCTGGGATACTTATCTCGGTGCCGATGGCACAGATTGGGATGTTCTCTGGTTTCACAACACCGAAGGACCGATAATTTCCACTCCTGCAATCGGCGATGTGGATAATGATGGGCACAGTGAAATAGTGGTCGGCACAGGATGGCTTATGCGATGGTTTTCCGGTGCGACGGATGGTATCGATGGACATATCTTATGCCTCAACGGTATCGATGGCTCGACAAAATGGAGTATTTTAACGGGCGGTCCCAACGCTCAGGTGCCTGCATCCCCCGCGATTGCCGATGTAGATAGCGATGGCGACCTCGAAATTTTTGTCGGCGCCGGCGATGGATATTTCTACTGCATCGATGGAGACGAGAACCATAATGGCTCTATCGACCCTGACGAAATGGCTGCTCTTTTTTTCGGTGGAGTTTTCTACTCATCGGCTGCGGTGACAGATGTCGATGACGATGGTCGACCGGATATAATCGTCGGCACTCCCGCGGGAAATATCGTCTGCCTCGACTATAATCCCGCCTCGGACACGATAACAATCAAATGGCAAACGCATATCTCCGATTCAACTATAATCTCGTCTCCTGCAATTTGTGCCGAGGGCGATACTACACCTTGGCTCGAATTCAGATGCAATTCCAAACGAACAGGACTTTACGATTTCCCAGATTCATCTAAATATATTTTTATCGGCACGATGGAGGGATATTTGTTCCAACTCGCAGGTGATGGCACAGTGGTCGATTCGCTATATCTCGGTGGTTCGATTGTAACATCGCCATCGATTGCGGATATCGACAAGGATTGCTACCTCGAAGTCTTGATTGTTTCGGCGACGATTCCCTCCGGACCCGATACATTATGGTGCATCGGCACCGATATTTATGCACCTCGCCCCGATGGTTGTTTCGGCTGCGACACGATGGATGTTTCGATTCTCTGCCCCGAACCTTGTTTCGCCTATTCGTCCTGTGAAAATCAGGAAATTTACTTCAATATATTATACGATACATCTGATTCTCTCGATACTATGCGGGTTTATCTAACTTATGAAATCGTTCATTCATCGGGAGATACGACAATAGGTCATTTTTCCGAACCGAGTATTTTCAGCAGGTTTTTGTTTATCCCACCCGACACCGCAGAATTGATTGT
>CAYRNI010000022.1:12404-17298 GCA_964425665.1 uncultured bacterium | reverse complement strand
GCATCCGAGCGAAGATTCTGGATATTGTGCATCAGTTCGAGACATTTTTCAATGTCTTTCAATCTTTTAGCAGCCGATTCGATTACATCCGATATGTCTGTATTCAAAATCTCCGCACCCGATAGATATGCCGATGTATCTCTTGCCAGCGAGTGCAGTATTTTCAACATATTGGAAAGATAATCCGAATTCGATGGAGCATCGTTCGCCCATTCTCCGAGTGCGATTAAGTCGCCAGCCACAGCGGACTTAAATATATCGACAGCCTCGGCGCGAATTTTTTGAAATTCCTCCGAATCGAATTTCAGAGCGTTTGCGATACTGCCTTCAGAAATTTTTGCGGCGTTTTCGGCAAGTTCGGGTGAAAAATCGTGCCTTTCGACGAGAACTCGAACTATATCCTCGGTGCTCATCCTTCTGAAACGCAATATTTGTGTCCGTGAGATAATCGTCGGCAGAAGCGATTCCGCTTTATCTGTGGTCAAAATTATGTGAGCATCCGGCGGAGGTTCTTCGAGTGTTTTCAGAAATGCGTTCGCTGCCTGCTTGTTCATCTTGTGTGCATCGGCGACGATAACAAATTTCCCGCCCTCGGATGTCGACGGCGTGGCGAGAAAATGCTGAACACTTTTTATCATCGGCAGTAATATCTGAGCCGATTTCGAAAATGCTGGACGCATATACGGCGATTTCCGAAAATCCTCGTATGCTTGCTGCATCAGATTTTCCCGCTCATACACAGTCGAAGGCATCGGGAACAAAATCATAATATCGGGATTGTCCCAATTGGCAATAGTTCGGCAGGAATTACAATCGCCGCAATATGTGCCATCTCGCTTATTCGGACATTTTAGAAATTTCACAAACTCTATCGCCATAACGAACTTGCCGACACCAGAAGGTCCAGCAAATAGATACGCCGAACTGATTCTGTTCGATACATAACTTCGCCAGAGAAATTCTCTCGCCTCGGACTGCTGGGAAAAATCCGATAGAAATTTTTCAGGAGGTTCAAATTTTGAAATTTCACCGTTCATTTTCGCTCACAACTTTTTCTGACGGAGTCGTAGATTTTATCCCATCCTCTATTGCATATTTTGTCTATTATCCTATCGTTCGCATACGATTTGAAAATATCGAAATACTTTTTGCAACCTGTCGTGTCGCTTAGTTGAAGCAGTGAATACGCCGCCGCCAAACTCAACTGACACATATTATAATCGCTTTTGCCATTATAATATTCCATCAATGTGTCCGCAATAGATTTCACGGGTTGCCAATTCTCCACCGAAAGGTTGAAAATCAATTTGTCCCAATGTGCAGTTCTCGAATGTGGATGCCTCGCGAGTAATTCATCGACAACAGATTTTGCTCCCGCAGTGTCGCCATAGTCCAAGAGGATGAAAACCAACGAGTGAAGTGCCGAATCTCTGCTCAAAATCCCTTTCCGCGATGCGATTTTCAGCATAGTAATAGCGGTGTCCCGCCTGTCCTCGACAAAACCGATATTTCTGATTATCCCCGCCTTCGCCGAAATCCAGTAATAGTAGTTTCCGAGTCCATTCCCCGATTCGACCGCGAGCAACGAGTCCTGTGACGCGTATTCCCACAGTTTTTTTGCCCTCGATGACAGTTTCCACGCAGAAACGAAATTTCTTTTATCGCCGATGAAAGAAAGCACCGCAGATTGCCCATACAAATCAGCCATAATGAATGCGCCCCAGAAATCTTTCGGGTTTTCGCCCCATTTCCGAATACATTTCTTTTCGATATAATCGATTTCAGATTTTAAACTATCCAAACCCGATTCGTTTTCGCTATCCTGCAATTGCGAGGATTTTGCTATCATTTTGAATACTTCCGGCGATGGGTCATCGGGATATTCTTTCGACAAGGAATCGCAAATCGAGATTGCACGCTCGAAATCGTCATCGAAAATTTTCGACATTACATCGGCGAGTGAATTGTAATACGGCGGAATAGCGAGGGCTAAATCGACCGATAAAAGTATTAGAATGGAAACGAATCTCATTTCGAATGTCCCAGAATATATTCACACATCTCGATTGCCCAAATCGCTGTGGAGTTGTCGAATGGCTTGTTCTCGTTTATCGATTTGATGAAAAATTTCAGCTCTTCTTCCAGTTGGTCAGTCTTAGGAATTTCTGGGCGAATAATCTCTACTTTGGCTTTCCCTAATTCTATTATTTCACCTTCAGGGTTTTTCCCTGCTAACTTTGCGATTTCCACTGTCTTTTCGCCGAAATCGATTCCGATATATGCATCCTGCTGAAAAACACGCAATTTCCGTTTTGCCGAAAAGGATAATCTGCTGGAAGTCAGATTGACGATGAGTCCATCTTTATATTTCAATCGAACATTTGCGATATCGGGCTTTTTTGTTATTATAGCTGCACCAGATATATCCACAGATTTGACATCTGTTCCGCAGAACTGAGCGATAAGCTCCAAATCGTGAATCATCAAATCCTCCACGACCGAGACATCGCCGCCTCTATCCCTAAATGCTGTCAATCTATGTGCCTCGACGAAAATAGGTGTTTTGAGATATTTCTTCGCTACGATGTATGCGGGATTGAAATTTTCGATATGCCCGACCATAAGGATTACTTCTCGTTCGGCGGCAAATTCATTCAATAGTTCAGCTTCATTTTCGTTGTCGGCGATAGGTTTTTCTATAAGCAAATCGCGACCGACCTCGATTATTCGCATCCCCAATTTCGCGTGAGTATTCGACGGCGTGGCAAGAACTACCGCTTGCGCATAACCCACCGCCTCATCGAAAGATTTGAATGCCTTCGTCCCAACCTCTTTCGCAACCCGCTCGGCTTTGGCTCTATCGATATCCCACACACCGACGAGTTCTGCCCCATCCAAACTCGCCAATTTCTTGGCGTGCAATCTTCCCATATAGCCCGTCCCGATAACCGAAATCTTTACAGGTGGAGTATAATGCATATTACTCTCCTTATTTCTTCATCCCTCTCGCAACAGCGATAGCAAATTTATGATAATCGACTTTCCCATTATTATCGGTCGTTTTAGCGACGATTACATACGGTCCTGTTGGAACAGGATTGCCATCATCGTCGTTGCCATCCCATAGCGCCGCGGCTTTGGTGCCGAAATCTTTGATAACTCTTCCGCGTAAATCGTAAATTCTCATCTCGATTGTCGCATCCGCAGGAGCATTGATAGTAATCCCTGCCTGCTCGCCTCTTTCGGGGTCGAATGGATTTTGGGTAATATCACAGGTGACATTCTCGCCAGCAGACCAAATCGTATTGTCCTGACAGGGACTCGAACCGGTGAGACTTCTCGATGGTTTCCAATTGTCAGGGTCGGTGCCATCGGCATAAATGCTTATTCGTTCGGCGGAAACATCGTAAGACCAATTATCATCGGCGGTATATACTGCGTGGTCCACGGTTTCACCATCGGAGTTTTTCAGAAACACTTCATCGCCATCATTGTTCAGATAGGGCCAACCATCCGCCACATTATCGCCGCATTCGAATCCACCGATAGAAACTTGCGAGATAATCGCATAATTGCCGGGTTCGATAATCAGAGAACTGGTGGTAATTGTGCCATCGTAGGATGGGTCGCCTATCGTCCAGTTGGCGAGGTCGATATCCTCGTCGCCAGCGTTGAACAATTCTATCCATTCGTGGTCGTTCACCTCGGGCTTGAACATTATCTCCGTTATAATAATTGTCATCCCGACCTGAACGCTGATGTTGTATTCATTATTTGTCCGCACGGTATCCGAAAGAACAGCGACGAAAGAATACATCCCGTGAGGAAATTCGACGGTGAACTCAATAGAATTGGTTTCATCGGGGGCGAGAGTAGGTATAGATTGTGTCGAAATCAATGAATCGCCGGACGAGTATGCGTGGTCTCTGTCGGCATCGAGATATAAGGAAATGGTGTATCCCGATGCGGTCAGTGTTCCGAGATTTTTCACCACTGCGGTGATGGTGAAAGGAGTATTGGGGTCGGGACGGAATGGGTTCACCGACATCGATGTAATGGCGAGGTCGTAGTCCGTAGGCCATACAGAGTTGTCATTACAAGGTGTCGAGCCCGATGGGTCGGTGCATTCCAACCAGTTCGATGATTGACCGCCATCGGCATTCAACGAATCTCGTTCGAGAGTTACATCGTAGTCCCAAGAACTAGAAACGGAATAAAATGCACTATCGATAAGTTGTCCATCGGAATCGAACAATCTGAGCGAGTCGCCTTCGTTGTTCAGATATTCCCACTGGTCAGCGACAATGTATGGGCAGGAAAATCCATCGAGTTCCACTTCGGATACGATTGCGAATTCTCCAGGTTCGATAATGAAAGATTCAGTTGTCAAAGTGGCGGTTCCGCCGGGGTCGACAATCGTCCAGTTCGCCAAATCCACCGCGACATCGCCAGCGTTGTAAAGTTCGAGCCATTCCTCGTTGGATGTTGTCGGTTTGAACATAATCTCGGTTATTTTCAAATCGGGTAGTTCGCCCGGTTCAGTAATATTTACGGTGCGAGTTAGCTGGTTGTTCGAGCCGACAGTGTCATCGACCGAAGCGAGCAATGTATATGTTCCCGCAGGCAGCGAGAGATTAAAATCCTCACTGTCGGAACCGCTGGCAGAGATATCGGGTAGAGATACCGAACCGACTGATGTCGTATCAGTTCCAGAGATATATTCGAATGTCAGTGTGAAACCCGATGCGGTTTCAGTTCCGAGATTGCTCACAGACACAGTTGCCGTAAATGATTGGTCTGGCTGTGGATTTGTCGGGTCGAGCGTGATTGACGATACAGACAAATCCACCGGCACTGGGACATTGAAAACAGAGTTCTGCTGGCAGGGTGTCGA
>CAYRNI010000022.1:8447-12304 GCA_964425665.1 uncultured bacterium | reverse complement strand
GGTTTGAACATTATCTCGTTCATCACAACCTGCCCGAATACCGCATCGAGTATCAGAAGAACGACAATATATTTCTGCATCGAAATGCCCCCTTCATTGAAATTTTAAACAATTTAAAATAAATCAATCTTTTCACTGAAAGCAAGATTTTTCTTCCGGCAATTTTTACAGCCAACCTTCAAAAACAACTGCGCTTTAATGGAATACCGAGATATAATCTACCGTTCCACATCGTTGACCACATTTTGATAACCATCTTTCGTGACATCCCAGACATCCTCTGTGGCGTCATTGTCGATATTTCCTCTTATTTCGATTAGAAAATTTTGCCCGTCGGCGCTTATGCCTTTCGCCTTGTAGAACTGACCTATACGCGGAGTGAAACCGAGGTCTTTGAGATTTTTGGTATATTTTCCCTCCATAGCAAAATACTGTTCCTCTTTGTTGATAAGTGCTGCGGCATATTCTTTAGCCTCGACCTGCCTCGTAACCGCTACCTGAGAGTATGGTTGCTCGAATACCTTATTCTCGACCTTTTTCGCCGCCTCTTTCTCGGGGGCAGCAATAAAATTCACATATACAAAATATCCCACCAGAACGATTACAACCAAAATTATAAGCGTTTTCATTATCCCCTCCTATGTTTTATTATAAAAATAATTTAAGTTATTGAATAACAACTTTTGGAAAATTGCAAGAAACTTTTGGAAATTTTAAAAAAGCAATTGGTAAATCGTAATTTATCCTGCGTGCTAACTTCAGGATGCAGTTCCTTCCTTTGACAAATTTTATCCCCAAACCGCTACTTCCCGTAATCGATAAAAATGCCGTCGAATTTATAAAAGAAAAATATTCCCAACGGGAATGGAAAAATCATCCACGAATGCAATAATCCCGCAGAGCAATAAATTTCGCGATAAGAATTCGCCTTGCCGCCTCGAAAATGCAATAAAAATCGAACAGGAATCCGAAAGGATACTCGCGGTTAAAATAGAACAGGCTGGACATTGAATTCCAGTTTATACACATCGCCGTATTCCTCATCGCAGAGAAGAATTTTTCCATCGAACGGGTCAATGTGGAAGTGCCAGAATAATGGAATCCCGTCTCTGCCCATAGTCTCCACCATATCGGATGCATCCCAGTAGAATAGTTCCCATCCGTCTCCCGACGGAAGTGCATAGAAAAGTCTATCGTAGCCTTCTGCAAAAATTCCAGTTATCACCTCGACTATATCTCCATATCCATCGTGTATAAATGTAATGTCGATGTCAGTAACATAATTCGAGGCGAAAACGAGCGAGCCATCATCGAGTTCGGTAAATGCCGACATAGTCTGAGGGAAGTCTTCCAAAGAAATATACGGCTCGGGACCTATCTGCGGGTCGCAGCGCCAAACAGTCCCGTGTTCACAATCCGTCAGCAATAAATCTCCATCGTTGCCCAGCCCAAGTTTGAAATTATCGTAGAAGGACCAATAATCTGTTTCGCTCATCGTCCAGCTTGAGACCTGTATCTCATCCCCGCCTGTGTCCATATATATTATTGCGAGATTATCTTCAGTATCGCACGCCACGAGCCACAAATTCTTATCTTCCGTCACCTGCATCCTCGTCTTGACGGAATTAACTCCGCCCATCGAAAGCCCCGCAAAACTTATTATGCTTGCCATCGCATCGGTGTCGGCGAAATAATATATCGTTTCGCTGCCGCGCTCTTTGTAAAATATGGCAAGATATTGCCCGTCCGATTCAAAATTGATTATGATGTAAAGATTTCCCTCGCCATCCGTGGAAATATCGTCGAACTCGCCAAATCCTGTTTCAAAACCCATTGCATCGATGAAGAAACTCGGCGTCAATCCCGTCGCAGTGAACTCGTCACCATTCCACAAAATTATCTGTTGTTCTGTCCCACCAGAATTGTGCCAATCCATAAAGTAAAAACCACCTTCGCCATCTGATGCGACATCCATTTCCCGAGTGATAAAAAAGTCATAGACTATATCGCTCGACAACAGCTCCATCGTGGGCGTCACGGTATGCGTTGGATTATCGTTGTCATCATTATATCCACCGCCTCCCGAATCGGTGCTTTTCGAACAGCCAGAGATGAACAGAGAAATAAAAACAACAAACAATAAAATCTTTTTCACTTCCCACCTCCATTTTTTTATGATTTGCAAATGCTTTATTCAATATAATTAAGATACTTAATGACAACAAGTTTTAATTCCATTTTTTGATTTTTCAAATTTCTTTTTAACTCGTTGTTTTCAATGTAATAGTATTTTCGGTTCTCCCTCATCTTAAATTTTTGTCCGGTTGGAAGAAAGACTTTTTTCTTTCTCCTTCGCGAGAAAGTGACCGAGGAATATAGGGAATAAATAAAAATCGCATCACAAAGAACTTATCAACGGGCGGAAGTTCCTATTCTACAAGGCTCGTTTTATTTATTTTGAACCGCCTAATTTTGCGATTTTCCTGTCCTTATCGTCGATTCCTGCGAATGCGTTTCTCGTGTCGTATATCAAACTCGAATTTTCGTAAATCCACTGGTAGTCGTAATCCTTGTGATTCGTCGTTAGAACGACGATATCGACAGAATGTAGAAGTTCCTCGGATAACTCGGCGGATTGGATTTTATCGTCATCGCCCCATCGCAAGACGGGGATATATGGGTCGTTATAAATCACATCTGCGCCCCAATCGACGAGCAGTTTCATAACCTCGATAGCGGGAGACTCGCGAACATCGGATATATTCGGTTTGTATGCCACACCGAGAACAAGCACAGAAGAACCATTTAGATGCTTCCCGAACCTGTTCAGATGTTTGACAATGCCCTCGATAACATACGATGGCATTCGGTAGTTGACCTCGCCGGCGAGTTCGATAAAGTGTGCGTAGAAATTGAGCGATTTCAGTTTCCATTCGAGATAGTGCGGGTCGATGGGGATACAATGCCCTCCGACACCGGGACCAGGATAGAACGGCATAAATCCGAATGGTTTCGTGGATGCCGCTCCGATTATTTCCCATATATCGAGACCGAGTTTTTCGCAAATCATCGCCATCTCGTTGACGAGAGCGATATTGACCGAGCGAAAAGTATTTTCAAGAAGTTTAACCATCTCCGCAGCCGATGATGATGAAACGGGAACGACCTTATCGAGAAATGTAAGATACAATGCCGATGCCAGTTGAGTGCATTTTTCGGTTATTCCACCGACGACCTTTGGGGTATTTCCAGTGTGATAGTGCGGATTACCCGGGTCGACCCGCTCGGGTGAAAATGCGATGAACACATCCTCGCCGATTGTCAATCCTGTATTCGCTATTTTCGGAGCGACTAATTCTGCCGTCGTTCCTGGGTATGTGGTGCTTTCGAGCAAGACCATCATCCCGCTGTGAGCGTTCTCGACAATTTTTTCGACCGCACTCTCGATGAACGACATATCGGGTTCTTTAAAGTGTGAAAGAGGTGTCGGCACGCAGATGATAATGATATCGTCATCCGCGAGAATTTTAGAATCTGTCGAGGGAAGAAATGTTCCTCTATCTATATTCTTTCGGACTTCCTCGGAGGGAACATCATCGACATCGGACTCACCGCTCGAAAGCAATGAGACTTTCTCTTCGCTGACATCGTAGCCATCGACGAAAAAACCGGCTCGGCAAAGTTCCATAGCGAGCGGAAGCCCCACATATCCGAGACCGATTATACCTATTCTCGCACTTTTCGAATCGATTTTTTTCAATAGTTCGCCAAAATTATTTTTCTCCATCTCGCCTCCAAATTTGAATTATTTTGGAATTTATAAAATAATGTTATACAAGTCAAGTTAAGGATAATAA
>CAYRNI010000022.1:0-8347 GCA_964425665.1 uncultured bacterium | reverse complement strand
GTGGGTTTTATATCGAGCAGTGGTGTGCCATCGAGCATATCGACACCCGATACTGTCAATATGTTTCCATCCACCGAAATCAATCGCACGACAGTTATACCGATATGGTTCGGTCTGCTCGGGGCACGAGTGGAAAATACACCGCGCAGTTCATTCCCTTTCCGTGGGATTACTTTCAATTTTGCCTTACCTCGAAGATGGAAGTAAAATACTACCGTTAAATATTCAAATTTTTCTATTCCATCCAATCCCTCAGCGAATTCGGGGAATATTTCGAGCCTTCCAATGGATTCCGGTGCTTCTCTTCCCTGAAAAGGCGCTTCACCATCGTTCTCGAATGGAGTATGAATTATTCCAATCGGTTTTATTTTAATTTCATCCATTTAATACTTTTTCTACGATTTTTTTTAATTTGTATCCTAATGTTTCCTTAATGTCTATATATTTATCTCGGATTTTCAAAGAGTTTTCCGCTATTTTTTTTCGCATATCTGGATTTTTATAAAGTTCTACGATGCGTTCTGCCATCGCGTTAAAGTCTCCTGTGGGGACTAAAAATCCATTTACACCGTTTTCTATCTGATACTTCAATCCGCCTGTCGCGTATGCTATTGACGGAGTTCCTGAAATCATCGCCTCCGCTAAAATTTTCCCGAAACACTCGATATACGATGGAACGATAGCGACATCAGCAGCAGAAAGATATGAAAACATCATATCGGAACTTCGCATCCCCAGAATTTTGACGATTTCGCTGAGACCATATTCCGATATTTTCCTTTCGACTTGTTCTCTCATCGCTCCGTCGCCTATTAGGAGAAAAATTATTTCATTGCCGAGTTGTTCTTTTAAAATTTTTGCGATTTCGATAACATCCATAATACCTTTTGCTTTATCGAATCTTCCGGCGAAAACGACCTTGAACTTATCCGTTGCCTCGATTTCGGGCTCGATTGGTTTTTTTGCGAAAAATTCTGGCGGATAATATACTCGGTGGACATCGATTTTTTCGGGTTTTACGCCGAGTGCGACCAACTGGTCTCTCGGAAGTTCGCCATTGGTCATAGCAAATACATTCGGCGAGTTCGCTATTTTCGCCGCGATTTTGTTTATAATACCTCGTGGTGGTATTTCGCCGTGAAATGCGGCAACCATCGGTATATGAAAAACTCGAGAATGAAGAAATGGAACGAGCATATCTATCGGTCCACCGACAACAACGACAATTTTTGCACGGAATTTAAGCAGTAAAAAAAACTCGTAGATTTCGTAAAAAATTCGTGTCAATCGGGATGCGATTTTCGATTTCCGCATCATCGGGAATGTGTAGTATATTTTCTCTCCAACCTTTTGTTTCGACCACCTATCACGCTTACCGATTATAACAGAATTCTTCGGAAGAGCGTATTCGTATTGCTCCGAGTAGCCGTATAATGAATCGAAACGAGGATGTCGACCTTCGAGCTCGGCGATTGTGTCGCCGTATCTTATCAATACACAATCGATATTCATAATGAAAATACCTCAAAAAAATAGAGGGATAAAATCCTTTTATCAAATTGGTTTCCACGACTAAAAGCACTCTATTTTTTCGATTTTTTAAAAACATCGCTATCCAACCCTGTTCCTAAAAATATTGCTGCCCATAGAATAATCAAGGTCAAAAGTCTGATTAAAATCGGAGAGAAACTCAAGGATATCCATACGGCAACAGCCACCGCCGCAAGCGACAGGAAAACTTTGGCATAAGGTATTTTCACAGGGAAGAAGAATTGTCCTGTTCGCCAACTTAAAAACAACAACGCCACAAATCCGAAAATCGCTGCGACCGCAGCACCTGTGGCACCGTATTTCGGTATTAATAGAATGTTTAGACCGATATTTATTATGGCGGCTATCGCTGTGAAAATCGGCACGAAAGATGTTTTCCCGACGACATAGATTCCAGCATCGGCGATTAGTATCAACGCATCCAAGAAATATGCCGCTGCGAGCAATGGCACGACTTTCATTCCGCTTTCATATCCAGGACCGATGAAAAGTTTAAATATCTCCGGCGATAGTAAAATTAGCCCCACGGATACAATCGACATTCCGCCCGCGAGTTGCCGCCAGATTTGTGGCAGTTTAGTTTTCAGTGTGCCGTCTTTGAACATATGGAATAATCTCGCCGACCAGGCATATCGAATCGGCAGAATGATAGCGACTATAATCGATGCGATTTTCACACCAGCAGAATACGAACCGGCGGAAGAAAAACTATCGAGTTTCGCGAGAAGCCATCTATCTGAAAACGAGAAAAGACGCACGACAAAAAGATTTAATGTCAAAGGCAGACCGTATTTGAGCATCGGCAACAAGTCGTTCTTATCGAATTTAAATTCCACTCTGCGTAAAATCACTGGAATAACCGCGAGTAAAACGGCGAATGTCGCACCGATTCTTGCTCCGACAACACCAGAAACTCCATACCCGCTTACGAGAAATAATATAGCGAAAGCATAAGCCAGTGTCACACGGGAAATATCCATCAGAGCGTATAGTTTGACCTTTTCCTCCGATTGGAATATTGCCGCCGATACCGAAAAAAATGAATCCGCCACTCCCCAGAGTATCGCCATAACCGCGAATTTCGTCGCAAACTGTGAACCGAGGAATATCGCAGTCAACGGCTTACGCAGAAAATAACCCACTACGATGAAAATAACCGATAGAACCGACATTACGCAAAATATCTCGAAAATATATCTTCCTCGTTTCTGCGGGTTCATCACATAGAATTTGAACAGCGATTGTTCGAGTCCCAATCTTATGATGAACATCGTAAGGATTGCCCAGAACTCGATTATCTGCCAGGCACCGTATTGTGCGGGTGTCATCAACCTCGTTATAATCGGTAGCAATAGAAATGCTATCGCCGAGGATATTCCCTTACCGATGCCGTATCCGAGACTTTTCCGCCAGAGAGTCAAATTTTTCTCCTTTATCAATAAAGAAAAGGAAACCGCATATTTTAATTTATCAATAAATTTCTATAATGGTGATATCGCAAGTAATTATCGATTTTGGATAAAGTCTCGACTTCATCGGAATTCAGAAAAAAGCCGTGGGAATCGAGCACACGATTGGATGAAAACGAATTTCGCAGATGAAATCAATCTCTAAAATTCCACGATATACCGAATCTGAAATATTTTCCCAGTGCCGTTTCGCCGTCGGGTAATTCGTATCTGTTATCGGTGATATTTTCGCCCAGTGCGAACAGTTCGAAATCTTTATATCTTCCCCAGATGCGTCCACCTAAAATAAATCCAGGCGATACATCGGCGATATATGGCTGGAAAGTTGTCGGGTCGTATTTTGTCCTGCCGATTTTCGCGATATATGATGGTTCGAGCCTCACACCGAGTTCGAGCTCGTTATCCCAGAAAGAGTATTTTGCCGTGATATTGCCGGCGAGGAAATGCTCCGGTCTTTCCACAAGTTTTTTACCCGATGAATCTTTTGCGGATGTGTATGTGTATTTCGCTCCGAATTTGAACCACTTTGCAGGTTCGATATCTGCGGAAATGGTCGCACCGAAAATTGCCGCTTCGTTCACATTCTCGGCGATATACAATGAAGAATCGGCTCCATCCGAGACTGTGATGTATTCGCTTTGCCAGTCGATAAGATTTTTGTATCTCGTGTAGAATCCACCGACGGAGATATTTAACGGTTTCAAATCGTATTTCGTAGTCAGCGATATATTGAGCGATTTTTCCGGTTCTATATTTTCATCGCCACGAGAACCGCTAACAGAGATTGTATCCCATCCAGTGGTATCGCCTGTGGAGTCTGTAATCGGTTCTGCATAAAACCCCCAGATTTGATAATACCACAAGTCGTTCGGCGATGGCGACCTGAAACCCATTCCAGCGGACAACATAACCGAAAGACTTTCCGCAAACTCCTTCCTGATTCCAACTCCGAAACTCGGCAGGATATTGTCCTTCATATCTTTGTCGATTCTCGCCGAGACTAATCCATCCGCAAAATTTAAATCCACATCGCTTTGGATGCCGGATGCGAAAGTCGTCAAATTGTGTTCGCCGCTATCCGTGCTTTTGAGATTGTAAGAACGAGATTGGGCAAATAATGTCGGTGCAAACTTGCCAATCGCTGTGTTCGTCCGCAAATCGAATGTTAGGACATCGCCCCGATGATGTGAATAGGCGAAATCGGTGTAATATTTTTGGTCGTATCGCTCCATTTGGCTCGATGCTCGTATCAAAAATTTTCCGAAACCGCCATTTATGTGTAATGCACCGATTGCGTCATCGTCTCGCTGATGTCCCAGCGAGCCGAACGAATAGTAATCGAGCCAGCCGCCGTGCGATTGTGCATATCCTTCGATATTCCAATTTCCGTATATCGGAATGAAAATCTTTGCGGATAGATTTTCGCTTTTTGTGTGTTCGCCGCTCTGGTCGCCGTCGGCATCGAGTTTCGTTCCCGAGATGTGCATCATAATTTTTTTGAAAAAGTTGTGCGAAAGTCCCACAGCGAACCAGTTCGTTCCGTAGTCGCCCTGAGCGACCTCGATTCGTGTCAGTGCGCCCTCGGGAAACCGATACGGCGTTATCAGATTGAACGCTCCTGCCATTCCGCCTGTGCCGTAGAGCGAGGAGTGAGAGCCAGGAATAATTTCCATCGCTCCGAGAGACCAGAGCGGTTGAGTGGAAATGTCGTATTGCATCATCTGCGGAAACGATATAGGGATACCATCGAGCAAAAATTTCTGATGGGCTAAACCTCCGCCCGCGAGCATCGGAGTAATCGCCGTCCCCGGAATTTGCCCCTGCTTGATATAAATCCCCGATTGCGATTGTAAAATTTCATCGAACCGCTCCGAATGAGTTTTCATAATCAAACTGTCGGATATGACATCGCCAGCGACATATCTCAGCAGCGGCGATAGCACGAATCGATTTTCCCATACAGTCAACTTCTCTCCGACATATTTCGTCAATGTATCTGTGGTATCACTCCGGACAAATGTTTCCTGCCCGAATGCGATGATAAACGAAAGTGAAAGCATCATCGTTATAGGGTTTTTCATAAAAGCCCTCCTATTTTAGATATAGTATTCGTTTCGTTATTTTCTGTCCATCGTTCGTTTTCACGCTGAGGAAATAAATTCCCGAAGATACGGACTTATCGGGCGTCCAGACGAACCACCTACTCGCTTCGCTCACGCTCTGCTCGTTTGTCCAACTACCCACTGAAACCTTCGCTGACGCTCGGTTTCTGTCCCCCTTGACAAGGGGGACAAGCGATGCCGACCCGTCGGCAGAGCAGGGGGTTGCAATCAAATTCCCCATTATATCGTAGACCTTAATATTAGTAAGGGTTTGGCTTGCCAAACCCCTACCGCCAGAAACCGTGATTGCACACGACGAATTGAACGGATTGGGAATAATATTGACCGAGATATCGCGTTCTGCTGGAACTTCGTCGATTTTGGTGGCGATATCGTAGGTCAGAGTAACGAAAGTATCTGTCGTATCGTAAAGATACGAATCGAATCTGTCATCTCCCATCAAGTAGTGCATTAGGAATGGCACGGCATATTTCAATATCTCATAATGAGCCTGTGCGTAGTCGAGCAGGCTATCTACTCCGCATTGAGGGTCGAGTGCTGGGTCGCAGGTGTCCGCCCATTGGAAATGCCCGACACGATGGATTTCGACCCAATATTTCGGCGAGTCGAGAGTATCGTATATCTCCTGTGCGTAATGCGGTGGAAGACCATAATCGTATGTTCCATTTTGTATCATAATCGGCTGGTGAATGCCACGAACATCATCCATACAATACATACCCGAGCCCCAACGGTCTATATAGTTTCCCGAAAACGCCAGACCGCAGGTGAAATAATCCGTTCGATTGAGCATAGCGTAAGTTGTTCTCGCTCCGAATGAATGTCCGCTCATTCCCATCCGTGTGGTGTCGAATATGCCGAATAAACCGGTGCTCTCTGCGGCGAGGTCGATAAAGTATCTTCTCGTAAATTCTATATCGCCGGGGCGATTTAACCAGGTATCGTGCAGAGCGGCGGAATCGAGACAATTGGTGTCGCCATACATACTCCCGGGGTGCATCGTGGAGATTACGATAAATCCCCAACTCGGTAGAAAACTGGTGAAATATATAGAAGCCAACGGACTTCCACATCCGCCGTGCGAGAAAAAGAGAACCGGTCGGGCAGTATCGCCCTGCATCGGTCTTTCGTTCCAGTATGCCTTTATCTCATCGACCCAGTAGAAATAAATCGGGTCGGCGGGATACCAAATATAAATATTCATAACGCGAGTCGATGTATCGGTATCCGATGGTCGTTCGATAGTTCGCATCCGACAGCCGACATCGTATGGTCCGTAATCGGTCGGAGATTGACCGAAACAGATACCGAAAATATATGCGAAAAAAATGAATAAAACTTTGCGTTCCATTAAAAATCCTCCCGTTTGTGATGAAACTAATCCTGTTGAAACAAATTGTCAAGTAAAAATACAATATGTAGTATATTATTTTTTTATTACCGCAATATATAGTATTCAATATTTTCTTGTGGAGTTCGAACAATCTTAGTATATTTGAAATATGGACTTGGAAATATACACGAATGAAAAGAAGAAACAGTGGGAAGATTTTTTAAAAAGTTCCAACAATGGCACTTTGTTTGCATCGCAGAACTTCTTTGCATATCATCCAAAAGATAGATTCGAGCATCATCATTTGATTTTCTACGATAGAGGGAAAATAATCGCATTATTTCCCGCTGCTGAGCAAATCCGCGAGGGGAAAAGATTTTTGGTATCTCATCCGGGAGCATCGTTCGGTGGTTTTATTCTGAGAAGGAGGACAGGTATAAGCGAGGCGATAGAACTCGTCGATTCACTTATACAATATGCGAAAAGTAACAATTTCGATGGCATCGAATTGACTCGTCCGCCGTGGATATATTACGAATTTCCCGAGGACCACATAGATTTCGCACTTTTTAATGCGGGAGCGGTTCATAGGAAAAGAGAGCTGACCGCTGTCGTGCCGCTTTTCGATAGTATCGAGAAAAATCTCGAAATATTTCGTCCAACAGCACGAACAGCGATGCGAAAAGCGATTAAATCCAACATCGAAATCAGGGAAAATGAGGAATTCGCCAGTTTCTATTCGATTTTGGAAAAGAACCTCTCGATGCGGCACAATGTTGCACCCACCCACACTCTCGATGAAATTTTCGAACTAAACAGACTTCTACCCGGCAAAATCAAACAATTCTCTGCATATTATAAAGGCGAAATGGTCGCTGGAACTCTTCTCTTTCTGTGCAATCCGCGGACGGTTTTGGCATTTTATATCAGCCAGGATTTCGAGCATCAGAATTTGAGACCACTCAATCTATTGTTCGCAGAGATTTTCAAATGGGCGATTTCTAAAAAGTTCAAATGGTTCGACTTCGGAACATACACATTGAACAATGTTCCAAATCTCGGACTCGCGAGATTCAAGGAATCACTGGGAGCAAAAGGTATTTTCAGGGATACGCTAACCCTTCGGATTTAGGGTGTTTTTCGTGTGCAACTTTTCCTGCTGGTAAAATCGGCAATTCATTGTTGCATCGCGGAATTACAAAGTTTCCAAAATCGGTTTGACGAAAGTTCGCCCGATATATAAATTGGATGTGGTAAAAATATTTTTTCGTGAACTTCATCGGAGCACTTAGAAATCGAGCAGAACGAGGGAAAATGAATAAACTTAAAATACGAGAGATTTTCACTTATCTATTTCGATGCGATGATTGGGTTTTAAAATCCATTACGATAATCGGACTATTTTTCATACCAATAATCGGATGGCTCGCAATTCGGGGATATTATATAAGAATAACGAAAAAATGGATATATAGGGAATACGATACACTGCCCGATTTTTCCAATTTCTGGAATCTCGTATCTACGGGTTTTAAAAATTTTTTAGTCGGCTTTCTACTAAGCATTCCGGCATTAGTTATTGCATTAATTTGGATTGCTTCCATACCGATAGGATTGTCGTTTCACAATCGGGTTTTGACTTTAATAATCATAGTTATCGCTATATTCTTTTCATTCATCTTATCCATTCTGTATTCGCTGTTTTTAGGTTTAATATTACCATATATATACTCCGCAATAGCGCTGGATAAATCATACTCCGAGATACTCGATTTATCCCGAATAAAAAAATACCTGAAAGAGAATATAGTGAATTCTCTTATTTTTATGGGGATATGGTTTGGACTCGGGATTGCACAATCTATTATAAC
>CAYRNI010000021.1:16319-23014 GCA_964425665.1 uncultured bacterium | reverse complement strand
TTCTAATTATTTTCACTTCTATACAATGATTAATTTTTCACTTGACAAATGAGAAAATATCAATTTATTTTTCATAAAGTATATAATCCACTTCACTCGAAGGAGGCATCCTTACTATTGAGCGCTTGATTTTAGTTATTTTTCGCGCAGGGGGAAATTTTGAGGTTATTGTCGAGCGCAATCAAATGTGGTTGTCTCCGCCTTATAGCAATTTTTTTGTTCTTTATTATTTCTTTAAGCGATGCAAAAAATGGAATTTGCACCGCAAGGAATGGATTATATTCTTTAGACCCATCTGTTCTGTGGTCGCAGGTCGAAGGTTTGATTCATCTCACGCCTGCTCAGGATATCGATACGAATGTTATCGGAATATTTGTTCCCGGTGAAAATTACATAATTTCAGGCGGATTACTTGGTGTCGCATATGGCTCGATAGTAGGAAAAACTTACGATGTTATTGTTATAATTACGCATACTCCTGGTGAGCAAAACGGGATTTTTATTTCGAGCTCCACAGATTTTCTTACTCCCTTGGGAATTTTGTATTCGGATAAAGAACTAACAGATGAAATCTTAAAATCTTGTCCATCGGTTCAACCTGTAAAAAAGCTCTCATCCGATGGTTTCTGGTATCAAATACCATTTATACAATATGCACTGGGTTCTCCGAGAATTATCAATATTCAAATCGGCGAATCTTCATTTTCTAAACTGGAATCGCTGGCTGGTAAGTTCGCCGAAATACTTTCTCGAAAGAGAACCTTAGTAGTCGGTGTCAGCGAACTAGCGGAGGGGAAAAATTCGCTCTCCATCAATAAATTAGACAAGGTCGGGCTTAAAGAACTTGTCGAGATGAACCCTAAATCACTTTGGTATTCCTGCGAAAATGGTGATACTCGATTCGAAAGTAAGGAAGTTGCTGCTTTCACTTTGATGCTCATAAAGAAACTCGGTGCAAAAAGAGGTAAAGTTCTTAGACATACGATTGCGACAGGACTTCCGCAGGAAGTTCATAAAGGTATGGCTGCTATTTCTTGGTCGAATGAAAAGAATACCAAGCCTAAAAAAGTGGAGCTATCACCTGCCGATGGAATGAAACTTTGGGAACTCGCATCGGCTATAATTTGTTCGGGGAAAATTATTCAGGATGTTCCGAGAAAACTATACGGTTATAAGGCGGGCGTTTTTATCTCTCTGATTTCGAGGAATAGATTGGTCGCTCAAACAGGAGACCTTTTCACAAATATGAATGTAGTCGAGGCGGTGGCAAAGTTCGCCAAAATTATGGCTTCACCGAACAGAATCCCTAAAATTAGAAAATCTATGCTTAAGAACGCCGTGCTCGTTGTCAGTATTGCCAATCCTGTGGAGGGAATTTCGCTTCCTAAAGCCGATATGGGGATATATATTCGTCGAGGTGAAAAAGTTGTCGTTTCTATGCCTGGCGAGTTCGCAGAAGACTCGCCACAGGAAAGACTCGATAAAACCTGCCTCAAAGCGGGTATGCCATCTAAAAGTTGGTGTAGTTCGGAATGCGATGTTCATTTTTTCACCGTTCAATCTTTCTCTGGGAATTTGAATGATTTTTATGAAAAGAATAATACAAAATAATCTAATTTTATCGATTTTGTTAATGTTTGCAGCGGGATGTGGCTCTGTTCCCAAAGCCGATGTTGCCCGAAGGACACCGATAGATGATGAAATCGATTGCGTATGCAGTGGAAAAATTACCCCTGACCAAACATTATTCTGGGCATTAGTCGATAGAGGTGTTTCGCCTAAAATCGTGGAATCTTTCAAGAGACCGCTATCGAAAGTTCTCGATATGCATAAGATATACCCAGGTGATAGGTATAAACTCGTCTATGACAGGTCGGATGATATAAAGTATTTCGAGTTAGTTCGTTCCCCTTGGGAAAAGTATATCGTTCATCCTTCAGATAGTGGATTGATAGCCGAAAAAGATACCGTTGCGATTACGAGAATGATTTACTCTGCCGAGGGCACCATCCACAATACATTATGGGAATCGATGCGTAAAGCGAAAATTGAACCTGCGGCTATCGTAAATTTCACCGATGTTCTACAATACGATTTCGATTTCGTGAGCGATACTCGCGATGGTCATAAGTTTAAAATAATGTATGAGAAACTCTCTTATGGCGATTCAGTAATAGGTATAGGGAAAATATTGCTCGCTGAGTATGAAACTTCCGATACGGTTCATACTGCAGTATGGTATGTCGACCCCGATGGAAGAGATGGATATTTCGATTTGAAGGGCAATTCTATGCGGAAATCGATGCTTAAAACTCCGCTGACATATCGTCGGATAAGCTCGCATTTTTCACATCGCAGATTTCATCCTATATTGAAAATTTATCGTCCCCATCTCGGTGTTGATTATGCGGCTCCACGAGGCACTCCTGTTGTGGCATCCGGCAGTGGAACGATAATTTTCGCTGGTAAAAAAGGTGGCTTCGGAAATTTTATACATATAAAGCATCCGAACGGAATCGAGACTATGTATGGACATCTTTCGAAATTTGCTAAGGGAATTCGGAAAGGTGTAAAGGTTAAACGGGGACAACTTATCGGCTATGTTGGTGCTACGGGTCTCGCTACCGGTCCTCATCTCGACTATAGAATTAAAGTTCACGGGAAATTTGTCAATCCAGAAAAATATGCATTTCCCGCGGAACCGCCCGTTAAGAGAAAATATCGAGATTCATATGTAAAATATGCTCGTTCCATTATAGAGGGTGCTGAAATACTTGCAAACAAAGAATTGCAATATACGAGTAATTATGGAAGCGAATAAAAAAATTAGCAAATGATAAAAATTCTTGTGTAGTTTTATAAAAAAACTATTTTGGATAAAATTTAATATTTCAGAGATAAGGGGGATTTTAAAATGAGGAAAATTTTTGGAGTAATGTTAATTTTTGTCGGTATAGTTGCAGTATTTGCAGATGACCCACCAGCACCGCTTTCAGCTGCATTGGTGAACCCTGGATACAGATATGCTCCATCGGGTGCGTTCGAATTGCAAGTTGCTCCTGCCTGCACGGCGAGCAATCCCGCAGGAACTCATTACCAATTTATGCGAGCATCTATTATCTCCTCGAGTATGGATACCACGACGACATCACCACTGTCGGTTACGAACTATACATTCACGGGTGCCGCCGATGGTGAAAAATACGCATATTTTGTCCGTGCGATTTACGAGGATGATACATCATACTGGTCGGACCCGCTGGTGATAACTCACGACCTCGAACCGCCACATTATGTATCTTATCTTATCGCACAGCATTGCTGTGCCGACACGAGTTGTGCTATATATCTAACTTGGCAAAAGGTCGATGATTTCGCATCGTCTGTTAATGGTTCGGAGGTTCGCGGATATGCTATCTATCGTTCCCCCACCGCAGGTGGAATCGACATAAGTTTGGGTTATATTACGACTACGACCCCTGCTCTCGTCTTTATCCCATCAGATGGCAGAGAAATTTACAATTTTATAGATACAGAAATTGTTCCCGGAGAGACTTATAGGTATACAGTCGTTGCTTTCGATAGTGCTGGCTATCCTACCGCTGGTGGCGGTCATTTTCAGCACTATGACAATACGATTGTCTCGGCGAGTGCTGTCGGACCTGGCGTGTGCAATTTACCATTGCGAGCTGTTTTGGAGTCTGTTCCCAGAGTTGTCGATGCGACGAACCAACTCGTGCGAATCGATGCCAGCGCGGTATGGCTGAAATGGTCGAGACTTTATCAATTTATCCGCGAGGATATTTCCTGTGGAACATCCGACACGACAAACTGGACGAATGTCCCATATTATACTTGGTCGATACGAGATTGTCATCGATATAATTTCTATGCGAGAATTCGCGACGACGAAACAGCGGATACATCGGATTGGTTTATGCGCGGTCCTATGCTTGTGGACCGTTCGGGTCCGCAGGCGATAGATTCGACCGTCGCTCATCCCAATGGAAACGAAATACACACTCATTTCTATATTCACGATGAATCCGCTCTCGATTGTCTCTCCGACGAATGTGGAACTCATTGTGGTATCGGCGTGATGCAATACAAACTCTATCGTGTGAATATCGACAGTCTCGATTCTTTCTTCCCTTACGACCCGATGGACACAGACCATCTTCTATATACTTATAATGTAGACGATACTTTCCGAACGGATGTTGACCTTCTTTTCCGCGATGATGGCACGATTTTGCCCTTAGAGGATAACCAAACTTATAGGTATATTCTCGTTGCTTTCGATAGTCTCGGACATTACAGTTATTATTCAAATAATATGGATACGGCGACCGCAGATTTAGGAATTGTCGACCCGATGCTTTTGCCACTCGATACTTGGTCGTCGGGAGATTGTGTAACATTGCAGATTGTCGATACGAGTCATTGCGATTTCGACTCCATTTATATCGAACAGTCCATAAGCCCCGATTTCACTGCTGGCGCTGTCAGCTACGGACCATATCAGGTTCACGATGCGGTATTTTCCAATCCCGACGATGGCGATTGCAGCGACTGGGACACATTGACATTCGATATATGCGGTCTCGAAGAGGCACAGTATTATTTCAGAATTTATACCACAGACCGTAACGGCAATGTATCGGAATATTCCAATGTGGTGAACACGAGGTTCGATAATACTCCGCCGACTCCTGTTTCGATAGATTCGATATATTCCCGTGCTGTCTGCACCGACGAGATGAAAATTACAATTTGGTGGTCCCCTGCAACTGATGCGGGTATCGGTGTTCAGAAATACAATATCTATCGCTCTGATACGCCTGGAGTTTTGGGTTCTCTTGTCGGGACAGTAGAGCACAATCCGTTCCTTACATATTATAGTTGGACTGATAATTCTCCCAATCCATCGGATAATTTTAGAGATAATTACTATACCGTAGCCTCTGTGGATAATTTCGATTTGGAGAATACGAGCGGAATTCAAAAGACTTTCGATGATGGGATGCCACCTTATCCTGTAAGAATCGATACCGTGTATCCCGAGTTTATATCAGGAGAGATGTTCATCGTTATCGAGTGGAGCGATACCACCCCTTACGATTACGGCACTGGTGGAGTTGGCAATTCGTATCGTGTGGAGCATAGTGCCGATGAATCCTGGCTTTGCATAGGCGACCCGGATATTATCGATATCGAACCGCCTACTTATAATCATCGGCTCGTTCTTCCGCGGACGATTATTGTCGGTTCGCCGCACAGATTTTTCCATATAGCCACCATCGACCCGTGGGGAAATGAAAGCGCTTATTCCGAACCTTATGAATATGTCGATTCCAGTTGGTCGGCGGATTCTATGGTCGTTCATCTTTATTACGGATGGAATATGGTGGGTTTGCCTGTTCTCCCGAGAAGTCTCCAATATCGAGATGTGTTCCCGTCGGCACTTTCTGAACCTTTAAGTTATAGTGCCGATTCGGGCTTAGGATATTTTGTCGCCGATACTATGCAAATCGGATACGGATATTGGATTTATAGCCCGGGCGATATGGATGTTCAAATTCTCGGCTACCATATACCGTATATTAACCGAAGTTTTACAAACCCTGGATGGTATATTGTCAGTGGAATCACCGATACCACAGGATTTTCGATAACTCCGCCCGATTCTTTGGCGATGACCAATCTACTTTGGTTCAACCCTACAACAGGGGCTTATGACCTGTCAACGGAATTGTTCCCTGGCAGAGGTTATTGGCTGCTGGCAAACGGCGGCTGTCAATACGATGTCCCAGGCGGAGCATTGAAAATTTATTCCGATGTAGAACCAGAATGGTTTGGCACTATTACGGCGGGAAATCAAAAATTAATTTTCGGCATCGGCTCCGACAAACTCGATTTGATGATGCCGCCCTCTCCGCCCGAGACTAAAATTCCATCGCTGGTTTCCGATGGTAGAAACTTAATCCGCGACATCTCAGAGAATAACGAATGGACAATTAATTTGCCTGAAAAAACTGAGTTGAGTTGGGTTTCCGATGATATGCCCTCTGGATTGGTTCTTATAACGAACGATGGTAGAATCCCTATGAATTCGATGGATAAAATCGTTCTTCCCGCTGGCGAATATAAAATTGTTCTGAAAAATTCTGTTCCCGAAAGATTTACAGTTTCTGCTCATCCGAATCCATTCAATTCCAGCACATCGATTAGAGTATCCGCACCTTCCGATGGATACGCGACGATATCGATTTACTCTATCGATGGCAAACAAATCGAGACACTGTGGAAAGGCAATTTGAGTGCTGGTGAACATACTTATGTATGGGATGGGAAAAACGCCAATGGTTCGCAGGTCTCTGCTGGAATCTATTTCGTTAGAACTCGTTTCGGCGATAGTGTATCGACTTTGAGAATACTATTCATCAAATAGGATATGATAAAATTTATGTAATAGAAAATACAAAAAGGAGTTAAGATATGAAGCGACTTGGAGTTATAACGATAATCGCATTTGGGGTGATTTCAATTTTCGCTCAGGGTGCGCCTATACTGGATTCACTCGGTGAATTTACAGGTGGATATACCTGCGAATTGCATTGGACATTGCCCGATGGTGCAGAGCCGTATACCTATCATATTCAGGTTCTTCGAGCCGATTCCGGCGAAACCGAATT
>CAYRNI010000021.1:0-16219 GCA_964425665.1 uncultured bacterium | reverse complement strand
ATAAATTCCTCACTCTACGATAACATATCGAACCAAGTGGCAGGAGCGAAACTGTATTTTAGAACGGATTCAACATCGCCTTGGGAATTTTATATAGAAAGAGATGTTCCTGGAACCGACACTGTGAATATAGATTTTACATTCACTCCCGACAGCAATGGGTATTACGAATTTTATGTGGTGGGTGTCGATGCCTTCGGCAATGAGACATCCCTGTTCGATGGGATAACTCCAGTCCCTTGCCATACTTGGACACGGTTCGATACCGAAGAGCCTCAGGCATCTGTTAATCCCGATGATTTCGATGAATATTATACGGTTCGGTCTATTTCTCTGCCATTTACCGCATCCGATACATACAGCGGAGTAAAAGAAGTGCAGATATACTACAGACGAGATGGTGGCGCCGCCGAACTATACGATACTTTGATTTTCGGTGGTGAGACAGATATTTCCTCATCGGATATGTTCAATGTTGCAAACGATGGCGATTACGAGATTTATCTAACCGCTGTCGATTCCGCCGACAATGTGGAATCTTCCACTGCCACCGAGGTTCAATTCTATATCGACACCAATATTCCCGAATTTACCGAAACAGATGCTTTCGATACTACGACAGTATCTCATCGCTATGATGTTCCTGCGGAGGCGGGTTATAGTAATTCGACATCTATTTTTGTGACTCCGACAGGCGCTGGGGATTTACCTCCCTCTGGCGATACTTATGCATCCGGTATCGAGAGTGTCTATGTTGCCGAGAGCGAGGCGTTCGGTGTCAATATGCAGGTATTTCCCTATTCCGAGGGTGCACATTACGAATACACGATGACATCGGGCGACAGCGCGAGAAATATTTATATCAAACTTAAAGATGTCGCTGGGAATTTCTCCGATGTTCATTCTCAATCGATTTATCTCGATACGGATGCTCCGACTATCGATGGCGTAGAACTCTACGACCTCGATGCATCGTCGGCGACCGATACGACCGATAATGTTCAGGTCAAAGTTCATATCGACCCCGACCCCGACAGTTCGCCGTTCTATAAAGTTTTTCTGACACAGGATTCGACGGAACTCGATAACATTCCTTCCGATGGCTGGCGGGATATCAGCGATACGATGCTTTTCACTTTCGAGGGCGTAACATCGAGCGGATGGGTATATACTTATGCGGTGCTCAAAGATTCTGCTGGCAATGTTTCCAATGCGGTCTGTGATTCTATTTATTACAATGCCAGTCCGCTTAAATACATTCATCTTATATCCCTGCGTGATTTCGATGGTCCTGATACAACTGGGACATACACCGACACGACGAAGATTTTGGTAACCCTAACCTACGGAAGAGATATCGATTCGATATCGATTTGGGACGATAGAACTGGTCCATCGTTTTATGGAGTGATAACTCCTGCTGGCGCAGAAACAACTATCACTATCGAACACGAGTTCTCATCTGGCGATGGTGTGCGATGGATTTATGCGCAGGGCAAAAGCATTGTCGATGCTATTCCCACAGATGAGGAATCTCTCGACATTATACTCGATACGAGAGTTCCGATTTTGCCGTCGATTGTTGTCAGAGATGCATCCACAGGATTCGATTTGACTGATACATCGGAGGTCTCCGATTCGGCATACACGAACAATCCAGTTGTCGATGTCGATTTCAATGGACCTTACGACCCCGATTCCCCCATCGGCTCGGGGATATATCATCTGAAACTCGTCTCTTCGGGAAGCGAACTGAACATAGGCTATGTTTCGACGACAACATTCACACTTCCCGATACCGATGCCGTTCGTCAGGTTAATGGATATGTTCAGGATTCTGCGGGGAACTGGTCGGATGTATTCGTTCATCAAATCACTCTCGATAGATATCGTCCGACGATAACATCGGTGGTGCTTCAGGACAGCGCCGCCGGCGACGAGGATTACACCAGCGATTTGAAAATCCGAGTTGTCACTGTCGCCGAGGATGGTTCTATGGGAAATCCTGCATATATCGCATTTTTCGAGGACCCCGACCTTTGGCCTCAGAATCTTTACGACCTGTGGCAGCCATACAATAATGAACTTTACTATACATTTGCGAATGCCGATACTGGAACGAAAACTCTCTATGTCGCTGTCAAGGATAGAGCAGGAAATATAAGCGTTATGACGAGCGACGATATTTTCTATCGGACATCGATTGTTTGTAATTTTTCGCTTTACAATATAAATCGAGGCACGAGTTATACGGTTTATACCAATTCACCGACTGTTGGAGTTCAATTTAATCCGCTTGGAACTCCGCCCGCCGATTATTTCCTGAGCGAGGATTCCTCCGCCACTTTCAGTTGGATAACTTATCCATCCACGGGGATGACGACATTTACCATTTCATCCGATGAAGGTCTGAAGGTTGTCTATGGATGGCTTCGCTCTGTCTCGGATATCGTTTCTGCGAGAGCATCGGCTACGATTGTTCTCGATGAAACGCAACCAGAACTGCCATACAGTTTCTCGCTCTGGGATACCACGAGTCGGGAATTATGGCCTACTACATTCAGAGCGCATATGGGCTGGTCTAATGAGTTGTATGTATATGCTTCTATTCCCGAGGCAATCGATACGCTTTCGGGCGTGGAATCGCTTCATTTTCTCGGTCCGTTCGAGGATAACCTTTGGGCTTCGAGACCGCATACCATTGTCGATGGCGGAATTATGGTGACTTACCCCAACGATAGTGTGGAACTTATTCTCGATGGCACCGAGGGCAGTTTCGATATCACCGGCGGAGCGATGGATGTCGCAGGAAACTGGAACGAGGTTCTGGTTCACGGCGGATACGATACTATCGCTCCGACTCTGTCGATGATTCCGTTCACTCATAACGACCCCACGACACTACCCCATACCATTCCGCTGTCCATCACCGATGGTCCCGATAGTGGTCATCTCTGGAAAGTATGTTTCAAAGTCAACAATCCCGAGACAATCGCTTGTGCCGAATATAGAGAGGAATGGGGAACTTATCCTGATTTCGATGTCGATTTTCCGCTCGCGGATTCGCTTTCACCGGACACTCTTTATTTCATCGAAATCGTGGCGGTGGATTCCGCTGGAAACCCGAGTAATGTAGTTACCTGGACTCCCGGTAAATTCGACTACTTCGTTGTCGACCCGCAGGATACCTTAGATAGCGAGTTCACGGGAAGAGATACCGTTATCACCGTTGTTAATTCATATATTACGCCGGATTCGATGCGTTTTGCAGAAGACTCCGCCAATCTTATGGATGCCGATTGGATACCATTCGAGCGAACTCATATTTTCCCGTTGAACAATTCTCGAAACGAGATGAAATATGTTTATGGGCAGTTCAAGTTCGGCGATTACGAGACCCCTGTTCTACTGGATACGATATTTCTCGATACTATTCCGCCGACTGTCGACCGTGTGGATGCGTTCGACCCTGAAACCGATGACCCGAACTGGTCGAGTTCGCAGGAAATTAAAATAGTGGCGACAAATCCAGCGGATACTCCACCGGGTATGGTCTATGCTTTCCGTGTATCCGAATCGCCGAATTTCGATTACAATACGACCATTGTTTTGATGGATGAGAATTTCTCTGGAATATACAGGGTAGCGGATGTTCCATATCAGCCGACCGCCGATGACCCGCAGGAGCTTTGGGATGTGCTTCGCTCCGGTGCGAGAATGCTCTATGTTCAAGTTCTCGACAGAGCGGAAAACCCCGCTCCGACGAAAACGACATCTATCGTCGTCGATTGGGACCCGACAGAGGTTATCAATTTCCCGAACCCATTCAATCCCGAGGAAAGAGAAACATATATCAGGATTAAGGCGAAAAATCCTGGGGCATCTGTCGAGATAAATATCTACGATATGTTCGGAAATCCTGTGTGGAACACGAGTTATACATTGAAATCGGATTCTCGTGAAGCCGATATCGCGTGGGATGGTAAGAACTCTAATGGTGATATTGTCGGCAATGGCGGATATATTTGTGTGGTGGATTTCGGCGATAAAGTCGTCAAGCGTAAAATCGCCGTATGGAAAGGCAATGATTGATAGTTATTAGTGTTAAGTGTTAAATGTTGAGTTATAAGATGAAGTGGTAGAGCATTCGTATGCTTTTAGGGCGTGGTTTTGCATTGATAGTTGATAATTGATAATTTTAAATTGAATATCAAATAAAAGGGGGCATCACCTATGAGGTGGATTCGAGTTCTAACTATAATAGTTGTTTTAGCGAGTTTTTCAGTTTTATTTGCTCAATTCGGGCAGGCAGGGGATTTCCTTCGGTTCGGCTCAAATGCCCGCTCGCTTGCTATGGGCGGAGCATATACTGTGCTCGTCAAGAATGCCGATGCGCTTTTGTATAACCCAGCAGGATTGGCAAATACCGAGCGATGGGAACTTTCATTGACTCACGCTCAATTATTTATGGATTCTCGATACGATTTTCTATCCTTTGCCTATCCAATCGGTTTGCGAAGTGCCGCAGGAATCGCTATCGCAGATTTAGGTGTCTCGAATTTCGATGGCAGGGATGCTTTCGGAACGCAAACTAACACTTTCGGGATGCACAACCTTGGCATCATAGCGGGCTACGGAAGATGGATAATGCAGAGGAAACTGAGAGTCGGCGGTTCGGCAAAATTTTTGATGACTTCGATGGACGATAATTCCGCTATGGGTTTCGGCGGTGTTGACATAGGTGTCATTACGAAAGATGTATTCAGGAAATTCAGATTCGGTCTTGCGGTGCAAAATCTTGCTGCACTCGATGTCGCAGGTGATAAACTTCCGATGACTATTCGCGGCAGTGTCGGTTTCAAGGCGTTACGAAATCTATACTTGCTCGCCGATATCGATTTGGTCGGTAGTGCGTTCAAACCCAAGATTGGTGCCGAATATAAGTTGAATAGATATATCACACTTCGCGCAGGATACAACACGACAGAGATTACAGCGGGTCTCGGATTGGCGATGGAAAGATTGATAAGTTCGCTTCAAGGGATGGGACATCCGCTATTGGATTACAGTGCGGGGATGATGAATCCCCTCGGCAACGATTTTGCTCGTGTTTCATTGACATTGCGCGGTCGGGAGAAAACTCCACCACCACCTCCTCCAAAAGTGTCGATATGCGACCATCTCAGCGAATACGAAGGCTCGTTGGATAAGGATGGTCTAATCGGTGCGAGAGCAAATGTTCTTTTCGGCTATTGTAATTTCATATATGAAAGCGTCGAAGCGGATTTGAAAACCGACCCGAATCTCAAATCTGCCTACGATTATTTTCACGAGGCGTATGTCGGCAAGTTCGGAAACAACTGGACACAGGCGATTATGACCCTCGAAGGTGCGAGCGATGTGTTCAATCAGCGAATCCACTATATGTTCGCCGAATCCAAAATGAACAAGGAGTCGATTTCGGAGGATACTAAAAAACTCATTCAGGATTTGATTTTCGTCGGTGGAGATAGCACGCAGTATGACCCGAGACTTCAATACGATTTGGCTTATACTTACGAGATGTTGGGCTATCTCGACAGTGCAAAGGAACTGTATGGGAAACTCGCCAGCAGGGAGGACTTAAAAGACCCCGTTCATCCGCTCTCGATGTATAGATTGGCATATCTTCTACGGGAATCCGAGCCCGATAGTGCAATTTCGCTTCTCGATAAAGTCGTCAGAATATTCCCGTGGGGTTTCTACGACGAGCAAGGGGAAAGGATTTCATATCCAATGTTCCCGAAGTATAAGGATAATATGCTCGCCGACGATGCATTACTTCTTATAGGCGATATATATGCCGCAAAGGGTGGTCCCGAAAATACTAAAAAGGCTCTATTGGCATATTTAGATATATTATATTTCTATCCCGATGCCGAAGGTAAAGTTCTGAAAAATGCGGCGGAAAGAGCAGCGAATGCCTACGAAACACTCGGGATGACAGATGAGGCTCAACTTATGCGTCAGCGCGGAGGAAGTATTTGATGGGGGAACATCGTGCGTAAATTCATCTCGATAGGGTGTATATTGTTCTTTGTAATAGTTACTTTTGGAATAGAAAAAGACGACTCGTTATGGGTGAATATAGTTGATGTTAAACCACATATGGATAAAGTCGGCAAGGTGAATTTCTGGGTTCAGTGGTCGGTCTACGATAGTCCTTTTAGGGATAGCACCTACGGCGACTGGTATCTCGTGGAGGATGAAAAATTTAAGTTTTTAGCTCTTTGTGCTGAGGATAGCCAGTTTAAAAAGATTGTCTATTTCGATAGCACCGATGCGAATAATATAGTTTTCGATGGGCTCGATAGGGATAAGGAATATTATTTGAAAGCGGAAATACTCGGTGTTCCGAATCCTATTAAGTCAGGTGTAGCATCGGGAGGATATTTTTCGAGATATGCGCGAACGAGGCAGGCGAGAAGAGAATTAAAGTTTGAAAAATTTTACATTACGATTGGGATTTCGCTTTTCATAATAATTTTAGGATTAGGGGTAATTCTATTTTATTTAATTAGGCAAAATCGAAAACCTAAACAAAGGAGGAAAAATGCGTAGGGGTTTGTTCACGGTGGTATTTCTGGTGCTTTTGGGAGCATTGATGTTTCCCAATTACATAAGTGCGCAGGAAGCGACAAAAGTCAATGAAATGGATTCGATATGGGTCAATATCGTTTCTGCCGATGAATCCAAAGATGAACAGGGGAATCTGCAGGTAAGTATGGCTTGGAAAGTATACATCCGAAAATATAATAAACGCAAGGGGAGCTACTCTGGGTGGGAGGAAATAAAAGAGCCTAAGGGATTTACATTCAATGCACAAGTTGCCACAGATTCGGCTTTTTCAAATGTTGTAGAATCACACGAACTTCAAGAACTGAACTATACTTTCACCAAGCTAAATTTTGCTCAACATTATTTTTGGCGAGTTCAATTAGTATCACCCCAGTGTCTGTCAAAATGGGGGGTCGCTGATGGTATCAAATATGAACACGAAGCAAAAATTACGAAGAAGAAAGGACTTATTAGAGGATATCTTCATTTTGTGAAACAGGGTGGACTTGTCTTTATGATTCCTATGCATATTTTGCTTCTTTTTGGATTGGTCAGCTGGATATTGATATGGAGAAGATTATGGTTTGCTAATATCTTTCCACCCAATAAGCCATCACTCGGCTACCGAATTCTACCTGTGGATAGAGTAGGGAAGGTGGAAATTCACAGTGATAAGGGGAATATATTTCTTCGCGAAGTCGCGAAATATTGGTCTAAGGCTATGGAGGCTATGTCGGTAGGTCCTGAGCATTTTAAGAATACCGAGGAATATATCAAGGCGAGTAGACAGGAGCAGGAAGAAATCGAGAAAAAATTATGGCTCGAAGTTGGCTTGCCAAATGTCGAGAAAGCTATCGAAATTTGCAGGAATGGGGTTCCTGGTATAAAATTGCCGAAAAAACCACTGGAATATCCCACAGTTAGAGTTATACTTGCAGCACTCGAAAATCATAGGTCGAATAGAAATAATTTCTGGGCATCTCAGGAGATGGACCGCGCTGTCGAGAATACAGTTCTTAAGGAAATTGATGGTCTTAAGGGTTGGGAAACTACCGCACTTTGGGCAGTCGGCTCTATCGAACCTATGATGGGTCTTTTCGGAACTGTCGTGGGTATTCGAAATTCGTTCGGTAAAATTCAGGAGACTATCGCTATGAACCCCAACGCTAAAATCTCGCAAATCGTTCCTGCTCTTGCTGGTGGTATTTATGTCGCACTCATTACGACAATCTTGGGTTTGACATTCGGTATCCCTATGATGTTAACACACTACTACTATCGTGGCAAAGTCGATTGGATTTTTGGAAAATGGGAAGAGATTATGACAGATATATTAAATCAAGCATAAAGGGGGTGATTCTCGATGAAACAGCGAGCAGAGGAACTCCCTAAAGCTGCATGGACATCGTTGATAGATATCATCTTTCAATTGTTGATATTCTTTATGGTTACTATGGCGCTGGGAACGATGGAACAGCAGGCAAATGCTGCCGTTGCAGGTGCAGAGAAGAAAAATTTGCCAAAACTCCCTGCGGTGGAAAAACTCGCGACTCCGCAGGAATTTAGCGAGGGTTTTTTGCTGCATATAAATAAAATCAATGAAAAACCATTTAGTGGTAAACTTGGTGCCTACATTCTCGATTCCGATGTCAAAACAGTCGATGATGCTAAAAAAGATACCACAGGAAAACATGGTCCGTTCACATTAAAGAAAGCAAAAAAGATACTCGAAAAGAAAATCGAGGATGAATTTTATACGAAAGGCGAACCTCCACGACTCGAGATTCGCGCTCATCAGGATACACCTTTCGGATATATTCTCGATATAATGGAATTCTGCGATAGGGATTCGATAGAAGTTGTAGGTTTCAGATTTGCAAATGTTGTTAAACAAGATTAAGGGAGGTGAATTATGAGAATGCGACCAGAACCCCTCCCTGAAACAGAATTGACATCGATGGTGGACATAATTTTCCAATTGATGATATTCTTTCTCGTTACTATGTCGGTTATGCCATCGGTAAAATCTGCACCTCAGGTGGAGGGAATGATGAATCTGCCGACACCTAAACAGGGAGATTCGGAGGCGTCTGTGCTTATCCAGTTCTATAGAAATCCATCGGGGAATATCGATTACTATGTGCTTCAAGGTAATGACCAGTCCGCCGAGTTCTATCAATGGTTCAAGGATAAAAGGGCTGTCCTTAGTGCCCCTTCCGCATATCCCGCATTCAGAAACATAGCTGCAAATAAGTATCAACTCGTATATGACGACAATAGCATAAAAGCGTTTCTGATGGGGGTCCGTGATAACGACCCCGCTGTCATATTGCGAGCTCCGGGAAATCTTCCCTATGGCGATGTGGTTAAAGTCACGGGGTATATGCACTCTTTAGGAATAAGTAAAATCGCTTGGGTTAAAGGCACTCTCGCAAATATGAAGGTCGAGATTAAAAAGGGTAGAGCGAGAAGGAGGGGAGTATGAGATACAAAAAACAAATACTCGCACTTCTCCTGCTCCTTGTGGTAATTTCTATTATCGGTTGCGGGGGCAAGAGTGGAGAATCGTATATCAATCTGCCTGAAGGTCCTAAGATACTGTTTCGTGGCGGAATAGGAAAAATTACAATCCGATATGTGCCTCCACCAGACCCGATATTCAGAATTTCAAACGCGATGGAATATATAGAATTTCCTTTCATTAAGGAGAATTATGGAATTCCTGATAAACCACTGATTATCGACTATACGGTGGAAAATGCGGTTATTTCTCCTGTTATTATTCAGCGAACAGGTAATCCGCAGTTCAATGAGTATGTTTTACGTGTTCTTCAGAGTTGGACTTATACTCGTTTTGGCAAAGGACCGATGAGAATATCGGTGGATGTTGCAAAAAAGCGAATTTCGGTCGATGCATCAAACATTAAACTCGCTGAACAAGAACCAGGAAGACCCGCTCCCAAAATGGGAAATGTTAGAGAATTGGTAAAACAAACTGGTTTTACAGTTGTTGCTGGAAGTTTGTATTGATTTTCAAATCTTATGGGGGAACCGCACTTACAATCGGCGGTTCCCCAGCGTGAATTTTATATGAATATGAAAATAATTAAATTAACATAATTATGGAGGATTTTATATGAAAAAAGCAATAATAATACTGGGGTTTATGGGGCTTATTTTTGCTCAGGAAACAAACCTCGCATCCATTACTGCTAAACTCGACCAGGGAACTAAACTATATCAAAATAATAAACCCGATTCTGCACTTGTTCCCTTTCAGGAAGCGGCGAATGGTTTCGAGCAAATGTTACAAGGTGTTCTTACCCCCGAGGACGAGGCTTACACGAAATATTTTCTCGCTACCGCTAAATACTATATCGCTCGCATTCAGAACGATGCCTCGCAGTTCGAGGAAACATCGAAATTGTTCAATGAATCGGCGGGTGCTTTCAAAAGCCTCGATATCGTCGGCGAGGAATATGTTCGCTCGAAGTATATGAAAGCTCTCTGCTCGTTCAGACTTTATCAGTTGGCTAATACCGAACGAGCTCAAATCAAAAAATTGGACCCCGCCATCGGCGATTTTAACGACTTTGTTAACGATGAAGATGTTCAAAAACACGCGGAAGATTTTCAGGATTTAATCGATAATGCACAATATTTCCTCGGATATTGCCAATACCGACTCGCTTATTTGCAAATTTTCGATATGGGACAACTATCCAATGCTCAAACGAATATCGAAAAGGCAATCGAATCTTTTCAATCTGCCAAAAAATCTTCCGATGAAAGAATTTCACTGGCTGCATCACTTATGGAAGCAAATTGCCACTATTTACTTACAAGACTATTTTTCAGAGTCAGCGATGATGATTGGGATAAATACAAATTATCTAAGAAAGATAAATTGTCCGTTTCTGAGGACGAAATAAATGAATCTCTGAATCTTTTAGACAAAATGATTTCCGCTTCTGGCACTCAGAAAGACCTTCAAATGTTCGGCAAAGTGGGGAAAGTCATCGATGAACTCACCTTAGGTTCTGTCGGCTCTAAGGATAAACTCAACGATGCAATGACAAAAATGACAGACCTCAAAGACAATCAAACTTGGGGAAAGGATGTATTAAGCAGACTCGCTTATGGCTCGCTCTTGAACTATTTAATTTATAATGGACCTCCAAGAGCAGCAATAACTGGATTTAATAGAGTTTCTGGTTCCGACCCCGAAGCACTCTATTGGGTGGGCGTTGTGAATTTCATTCAGGGAACTTATGACCAAGCCAATGCTAAATTGACCGCGTTCTCATCACAAATAGCATCGAACCGTTCCACTCGCGCGAAAGAACTTTTGGCAGATGCCAAATACCGCCAAGCCGAATGCTTATTCTGGATGGGCGTTAGAAACGAAAACACTGCATTTCTTTCGCAGGCAGATGCTATATATAAAGCGCTGGAAAATCCTAAGGGCGAATACTATGATTATCTCACTAAGAATATTCAAAATATCGTTACAGTCAGGCGTTTTTTGATTGGAATAGAGACGAGTCTCGGAAAAGAAAAGGATGTAAGTGTTTTTGATGCCGCTATGTCGCTTGCGGGACTTCAACTACCAAAAGATGCCGATAAATATCTCGATGCGGGACAATATTTTCTGCAAAAAGCGATAGAGGTTGCCGCCGATAAAAGGAATGTCGCGCTCAAATTTGCTATCCACGCATTCGATAAGGTCATAAATGCCAACGTATCTGGTGATATTAAAAATAAGGCGAGATTTATGAAAGGTGTGGCGCTCGTTAAACGAGCAACCATCGAGGAAAAAGCCGACGCAACAAAAACAATCGAGGAGGCTAAAGCCGTTCTCGATGCTTGCACTTCACCATACAACAACGAGGCTAAATATGTTGTAGGGAAGGGATATTTCAATAATAATGAATACGATAAGGCATTGCCGATTCTTCAGCCACTGAAAGCCCGAGGACATATCCGTGCGGCATACACCTATGCACTCGTGCAAATTCAGCAAAATAATTGTGTTAGTGCCGCAAAGGCACTCGGTTCTATCAAAGCGACCATTAAAGACCGCACAGACCAGTGGTATCAAAGAGCAGACCTCGAATTATCGAAACTTTCCTGCCGCGGCGAGGCGAAAGGAGCTCCGTCACTCGCTCGCTTGTCCGAAGCACCTATGACCTATGAAAATCTTGTGGACGAAGACGCAGAAAAATCCCGGAAGAAAGCCGAAGCACTTTTCATATGGCAAAGGTCATCCAAATTTGTTAAACTCCCCGATATAGATGAACTTATCCCGGATAGACCACCCGAAACCAATGTAAAAATCGAGATAGCCATTGAACCACCAGGGGGGGAAGAACAAATCACTATCGATGGTAAAGAGGGATTGGCTGAACTCGAACAAAATTCTGTATATAAGGTTACTCTCAATCGTGGAACGCATAAAATCCAGATTAAGAAAAAAGGATTTTATCTTTTCGATGGACAGTTGAAAGTTACTAAATCGGAGAAAGTTACTTTCAAACTTGCCAAAGCCGTTCGTTATACCCCTGCTGGAGAAATTTCAGGAACGGAAAATGCTCTCGCTGTCGCCACGAACGAGAACGAAATATTCGTTGCTCCAATGAACAAAAAATCCATTGTCGAATTAGACAAAGATGGTAAAAAGATAGAAGAATTCTCGTATTCATCTATTGGAATAGGAGGCGTCAGTGGTCTCGCGATGGACGGCGATAGACTTATAATCGTCGACCCGAAGCAGAATCAGGTGATAGCATTGTCTCTCGGTGATGAAGAAATCGAGACTGAACCTACCGAAATCGATACGAGCGATTCTGCTAGTGGAAGCGAAAGCGATACATCCACCGCCGAAAAAACTGCTGCTCCTACGAAAAAATCCAATGTATCTGTTATCGCATATAGCGGTGAAACTTATGGTTCTGTTCCTCTTTCGAGACCGGCGGGAATTTGCGTTGACGATGGAGTTTATTACATTGCCGATGCCGGCAATCATAGGATTTTAGTTTTCGAGGGAAATTCTTTCCGCAAGGAAATCGGTGTCGATACGCTAGTTCATCCTGTCGATATCGCTGTGAAAGAAAATGTGCTTTATGTCGCAGATATCGGTCTCGGAAAAATCGTCCGCTTTTCCACCGCGGGCGAATTTATCGACGAAGTCGAATTAGAGAACCAATCTCAACCATCGGGAATTTTTGTCAGCCCAGCTGGATTCATATTTGTCAGTGATTTCGTCAAAAATACTGTTGTCAAATATACCGACGATTTAGAGCCTCTCTCTGTGGCTGGCAAGGACATAGTTGCACCTCGCAGCATCGCACAAATAGGGAGCGGTCCCGAATCTATCGTCTATGTGTCAGACTTGTCGGGATTAACGGTTCTCAAAGGCGGATGGGACAATACATACATCCCCAAATAAAAATGTAGAACTATCGATTAACTTGTGGAGATATTGCAGATAGATGTTTGGTATTGAAAATGCCGAGGAGAAATAATGTTCTGCATATCGCGATTTCCGACTATATATTCGCGTTTTTTTAGGGGACTCTTGTTTTTTTCAGGAGTCCTTTTTATTTTCACGACGATTAGCGAAGCATCCCAACTGGATTCACTCGAAAACTGGGCTAAAACTACCTTCTGGGGACATTATATTCCACCCGACAGCCTTGTGATGGACTGTCATATCGCTATCGCATCCGGCGATTTCCCTCTGATGATAAGGTTGTCCGCTGGAATTTCATATTTAAAATACGACACAATCGACTCGGCTATGTGCGATATTGCCTATGGTTTTATACGGCTCGGCGATTTTTCTGCTGCTGACGATGCTATCGACAGAGCGAAAAGTATTTGGGGAGAGAATACACAAGTCGTCTATTTGCGAGCATTGGAAGAATTATATTCGGGTAATCCAAGGAAAGCACAAAAGATTTTAAAAAGAAAATTGAAGAACACATCGGCAGAAAATGATGAAAAATTTTTACTCACCGCACTCGGTATGATGGAAATACTCGATGAGAAAATCGATAAGGGTTTTAAGCATTTCCAAAATGCAGAAAATCTCGCTCCTATCGGTTTCAATTCCCCTATGTTCGAAATTAGCCTGTTCGAACAGACAGCACATTATAATGCCGTTGTTGGAACTCTGAAAATATGGCAGTATTATGGTCTTCCATCGGTTATCATAAGACTGAGACCGATTTTTCATATGGCAGATGGTTCTTTATACGAGGGTGGTGTTTTGGGAATCGAGCAGGTAGCTTCTCTCTTGGGTAGTCCGTATTTTCAGGTGAATGTTCATAGAAGTTCTCAGGTAGTTATCCCTCGCTGGGACGGAATATCGACGAGTGCAGATATGTCTATCTGGGTTGTCTATATCGATTCTCGAGGCGAACTCGATTCATCTTTGGTGAAAGTGAATGGCGAACTCCAAGGTTTTTTGCCTGCGGATAGTTTCACTGTCGCTATCGAAGATTTGCGGGAAGATGGGATAAAGATGTGGTTCGATTCGCTGGCGAAACCGACTAAAAATGTCGGCGAATCGTTCGGGAGATTAGTGCTTTCCGAGAGAGTGGCATCCGCACTATCGGATTCCGAGCAATGGGAATACGGAAAAGCACTCGTCGATAGTTTCATCGAGGTCGCGCCTTATATAACCGAACTGTATCTCTGGCGAGGTGCATTCTCATTATTCGAAAAAAATTACGGCGAGGCATACGATTATTTCTCGAAACCATTAGAAAAAGATTCCTGTAATATATATGCTCTCTATGATGCAGGTGTCGCATCGTATTTTCTCGGAAATTATGAAAAATCTGAATCGCTTTTCGTTTCGGCAACAGAATGTCAACCAAATTTTGCACCACCGTATCTCGCACTCGGCGTTATAAATCAAGATATTTTTTACAACTATGAGAAGGCTATGCGTTATTATGAGAAATATTTAAAATTATCTAACTATTTAAAAATTCAGGTGGAAAAATGGATGGACGAGATGAAGCAATAAGATTTGTTCATACAGCAGATTGGCATCTCGGTCTCGCCAATATATCCAAAAGAGATGATAATGGTATTCCAATCCAATATAGTGCTATTGACAAATCTGCCCACGAGATTGTCGATTTCGTCCGCTCCAACGATGTCGAACTCGCTCTGATGTGCGGGGATATTCTTCATACGAGAAATCCAAGTCCCACAGTGGAAAATATTTTGGCAAAAATTCTGCACGAATTGACATCGGATGGAACAGTTGTGATGTATCTCATCGGCAATCACGAAATTCCAGGATGGGGCGACCATCCTGTCAAGATATACGATACACTCGATATTCCTGGAGTTATCATCGCAGATGAAGTGCGATTGCATAAGGTCGAATTGCGAAGCGGTAAAAAAATTCAAATCGCGACGATACCTTATCCGGTCGATTTCGATATCGGCGATGCGGTCTCGTCTCTCGCTTCCTCCATCGACACCAGATTTCCATCGATAGCGATGATTCATAGTTTCGTAAGCGGTGCTAAACTTTCTGGTAGTGATTTAAATCTTCTGCCCGATGAGCCACATCTCGAACCGGGTAGTTTCGATAATCTTCCGTTCGATTATATAGCACTCGGACATATCCATCGCTATCAGCAAATCTGGGGGAGACCACCGGCGGTTTATTCGGGAAGTCTTCAAAAAGTCACATTCGCAGAGGAGAATGAGAAAAAAGGATTTGTCTATGGAAAAATTTCGCAATCGGAATCGAAATTCGATGTTCGGTGGAATTTCGTCCCTGTGCAAAGTTTGAATTTCATAACTTTGAATATCGATGTATCGGGAACTAACAATCCCACGGAGGTTATAGTCCAGAAATTGAAGAACCGTCCATTGACAAATTCTGTTGTGCGATTGAAAATTACTACTTCATCCGACGACCCAAAAATTTCTATATCGCAGATAAAAAAATCGGCTCAGGAGATTGGTATTCTCGCCATCAGATTCGAGCGAAATGTTATCGATAAATCTTATGGAAAAATCGAATCCGCTATACCGACAGGGAACATTTCCGCCGATGTCCAAAGATACATCGTTGAAAATCATCCTGAATATAGGGATAAAATTCCAGAAATTTTAAAAATCATAGAAAAATTAAGCGAGCCTGAAAAATAATTAAATACTTGATATAAAATATACAATTTTGATAATTTATTTAATATGTTAAAATGAATTCTGCGAAGTAGGTAATTTTTTTAGTTCATTGAGATGTGTTTTTATCTGTTCCCTCACTCTCGGTTTCTCTCACGGAGGGAGAGGGAAGCATCGCGAAGCATTGGAATACATCGCTGAATGTATTGAAAACCGTCTTAAGACGGTTTAGAAAATTTCAGCGAGCGGTTTCAACCGCTCGTGTGTGTCAGCAAAATAGATGATATTCAAGTTCATTGAGATGTGTTTTTATCTGTCCCCTCACTCTCGGTTTCTCTCACGGAGGGAGAGAGAAACAATGCAACCCACGACTTTAGTCGTGGGACACTTGAAGCGAGCGAGCAGGAGTCCGCAACCCACGACTTTAGTCGTGGGAAAAAGAACCCTATTTTGCCCTGAAATAGAT
>CAYRNI010000020.1:12156-23302 GCA_964425665.1 uncultured bacterium | reverse complement strand
AGCGTGAATCTCGAGAATATATTGACTTCCCCAGTGCCAATTTATTGATGATGGTTCGTCGATAACGAATGTGGCTATATCGTCATAACCGATTGCAGGGGCAGAACCCGTGCCATCGTATCCTGTGCAATACATCCCATCGTATGGCGAAATTACAATAGCGACGACACTATCGCCGGAAGTCGCCCAATGAGCACCAACCGAAGGGTTCGGTGAACCGAGTGTATCTGGGAATGTATCGTTGTCGACCCAGAATCTATATTGTGTTAGATAAACCGCCGTAAGAGTATATGGTTGGTCCATAAATATTTGCGTGTTCGCACAGTTCGGACAGCCGATGACCGCACCATCGGGAATCGATTGCCAATGGTCGAAAATATATCTGACCGAATCTGTATCCGTGCCATCATCGCCGAGAATGGAATCTGTGGAAATATCTGCCATAGTGCCAGCATCATACCAGCCCGAACCTGTCTGTGTAGGGACAATCGGTGTCCCCGTGTATGTTAAGTTCAATTTATACTGAACATCCCAGTGTGCTTCCTCCGTGATTGGATTATTCATAATGACAGTATCGCAAGTATCGGTTCCTGTATAGCTCCCTGTTCCTGTCCCTGTCCAGCCTGTGAAAATATACCTGATTCCTCCCACGGAATCGTAATTATCCACTCCAAACTCTGCTTCGGCGCCTTCATCATACCAGTCATCGCCCCAGGGCGAATCGTAATCGGAAATGACATCGAGTTTGAACTGCCTGTTGAACGATGCCACAAATTCGGTGTCCGAAATCACCGTCACCATATGCGAGACATCGCCTCCGTCGTCCCAGTGGTCCCAAACATAGCGAGTAGAACCGAATTCCTGAGGGGTAACGGCGGTAATAGTGTGGTCGGATGCAGGTGCCCAACCGATTACAGCAGGCGATGAATATGTATCTCCATCGGCGACTACAAAACCATATCCGAAATCGTTGCGAAGTGTAACAGCCACGACATTGCCGTATCGGATACTCGTCATAAATGCCGATGTAACACAGGGAAATTCTGTTGGGTCGCGAGCAACCCAGCCGAGCGTAGTAAAATCACACATTTTAAGACGGCTTGCACAATCGACCCAAGGATAGTAAGTTCCCCATAAATCTGTTTCGTAATATTCTACTCCGCCGTTCCAGTAACTTTCCGCACAAGTAGTGTTGTCATCCGATGGACCGATAAGGACTATGCTCGGTTTCCACTGATGATAGACCGGCGGTTGATACGGACCCAGACTATCCACCACAGCGGATGCATCTGATGTAATCAACCATCTTTGCTGACTGGTTATAATCTTTGGATTTTCGTATTCGTAAATACTTCCGCAATCTGTCCAAGATGTCAAATCTGTTGCACCGCCTATATTTTCGCCATCGACATAACGCTGAAGCAGAGCAAATGATGGAACAGTATGCGTGCAGGCACATTCGCCCGTATCGGAATTCATTTTCTGTGGGGTTAGAAATTGAGAATTCCATTGATGGTAGTATGTCGGAGCAATCGTTGTGCTCATAACATATCCGCTCGGCTCGGGACAATGCCACCGCTCCACAGATGGAGTAATAACCACTGTGGCAACATAACTGTATATCCCGTGGACATTCGCCCAGTGAGTATAATCGGTCGAGCCGAACTCCACACTGGTGAAGTATTGATATGTAAAGTTTATACCCGTCGGTGGTGTGTGAGTGCAGGCGGGCGGATTGCCCTTTGTGACGGTGAATGTCGTATAATACTGGTCGTAATAAGTCAATGTGTAACTATTGCAAGGGGAGGTCACAGTAATCGTCGTATCGGTCAGTGCATCGTTTAGAACCCATCTCTCTGTCGAGTTTGAGCCACTAGAAACTCCGTCGACAGTTATATCGGTGAATGGGTCGTGATATATAATCCAATCGCCCTCGCCTATTTCTCTGCTGATAGGCACGCCGAACGATGTGTATTGCACAGTAACGGTTCCGCCCAAAGGATTTGCAAGCGTATCGTGAACCTGAATGTGTAGATTAGTTCGCCACCAAGTAGCATGGTTATAATAAATATCGCCGTCGGGGTCGTATCTGGTGTCCCACCAGTCGATATCGAGCCTTCTGAAACAATCGGACAAGAACAGTGAGACCCCAGGCCAATACTGGTCATCGTTCCACGCATCTTGATTTACTCTATGTTGGTCATCTCTTAATGTTATTCCGCCATCCTCGGACCAGACGCAATAAATATCGTAATTTCCCTCGCGGGCATCTGTCCAAGCGATGAATGGATTATTGGCATCGTCGAGTGCGAGACGAGGTTCGTAAGAATCGTGATATCCGATATCTATCGGTATTGGAGTAACAAATGAAGCTCCGCCATCTGTCGAATATGTGTAATAGACATCGTAATCATCATATGAGAAATCATCGGTAATAGCGGCGCGTGGATTGCCATCGTTGCCTACTTTGAGACCGCCTGGGACGCAGTAGCCATCACCGACGAATACCTCATCGTCCACAGATGGCGAATAGAAAGGATTATCGACCTTTCGCATCGCGGTAGTGGCACTCGCAAGAGATAAAAACCCCGATTCGGCATAAGTGCCGAATAGCTCTGCCGATGCTCCCGTTCCGTAGACATCAATTGCAGGATACCATCTATCGACGAACCAATCGTTGACAAGTTGGTTCTCGGAGCTCCAAGTGCCTCCGCCATTAGTGGATGTTTTATAATCGATAATATACCAAGTATATTCCCACCAGAAAGGTGGAAGTCCATTTGTCAAAATTATATATAATATCCAAGTGGCAATAGAAAGTAAATATCCTTCGCTCGCCTGAGAGTCGTATGCTATAACTACATCATTTGCATCATCTACGGCGATATCAGGATAACTTTCATCGAAATTAAAGTGAAGGACAATCAAGTCGATGTCAGAATTTGCGATTGCATAATGAGTAGAATAAGATGCACCTGTGTTATTCGAGCGAGAATAATAGATATCCCCTTCATAGGTCGTATCCTGACCGAGATAAGTTCCACTGGTATCATAGATATCGTAGATATGCATTTCGGTTTTTTGGTATGTTAGGTGAACTCTCGTGTATGCACCGGCGGTAAATGTCGCGAGTCTCGGCAATGTATTCCAGCCAGAGCCATCGATTGTAACAGCACTTTCCCAAGTATTTCCACCATCGGTGGACCTCGATGCCTTGATAGCCCAGTTATTAGCATCGATTTCCTCTACCCATGCGGCGAATACATTTCCAGAGTCATCAGTTGCAATAGTTGGCCGAAACTGACCATTGTTATATGGTAGTGATGCTAAAATGTCCGAAGCATCGAAAGCACCATAGTCCATAGTTTCCGATGAAGAGAATGTGGGCACAGAGCGAAAATGTTTAACCTGAGGAATACTTTGATTCTCGCTGACTGCCGAAGGCAGAGAAACTGGAAGAGGACCAAAAAATTTCTCGATACCCGGAGATAAATGTCTCGGTGGAAGAAGTGGAGTTTTGTTCAATCTATGCTTTATTGCATACATCATCAAGTCACTCAATGTGGGTGGTCGCTTATAATTCGCATCGGGAACAAACTCCTTCGGATTTTGTGAGTGACTATTAGAAAATGGTGCCTCTGTATTGCCCCAGTTCAAACCGAAAACAGAAAAAAGAATAAGAATAAATAAAAACCTTTTCATTATCAAATCCCCCTCTTAATTATATTATATAATATAATATAAATTTCTTAAGTTTAAGTCAAGACATAATGATAATATTTCCAAAATATTTTTTCATCAATTATTAAATATTATGACGACAAGATTTAACAAAACATTTTTTTTCAAAACATTTTTATTTCTTGTTTCAGGTTTGGCTTTTGCGAGCGATTATGATGTCCAAGATATACTTTCTGCTATGTCGGAGAAGTGGTCCGAGGTAGATGATTTCACCTGTCGGATGGAATCTTATGTGAAACTCGGGAAGAAGGAACAAAAGCAGATTATGAATTATTACTTTATGAAACCGAACTGGATTAGATTGGAAATTATCGGCGGAGATAATACCGGTGCAAAAATAGTCTACAACCCGATTGAAAAAATGGTCAGGGCAAAAGCGGGTGGTATATTAGGAGTCGTAGCATTTAAATTCTCCCCCGATAATCCGCGTGTTCAATCTATCAGAGGACATCGAATCGATAATAACAATATCGGATATATAATATCGCGCTGGCGGGAGTATCTGAAAAGATACAAGATTTCCGTATCTTTTGGTGATTCCACCATAACATTAGAAGCCACCGGTGTGGATACATCGAAATACAATGGCACATATTCCGAAAAACTCGTAATCGATTCGAAAACAGATTTACCAATATATTTCGAACAATTCGATATATCGGGTGAATTAATTCATCGGGTTTTCATATCGGATATCAAAATAAATGTTGGACTTAGGCGAAATTTTTTTAATCTTTAAGTGAAAAGTGATGGGAGGTTGAAATATGGTCGGCAATAGAAGAATCGGTATAACGGGGATGATGCCTATCGAGTTGATTTTCGATTCGGGTGCAGTTCCACTCGACATAAGAAATTTTTTTATTCAACATCCCGACAGAGTTACCTACATTCAGCGAGGAGAGATGGATGGCATCCCCGATAATGCGGGAATTATGACGAAAGGAATATATGGCGCTGTTATGGAGAATAAAATCGAGGAAGTTGTTGTAGTATTCCAGAAGGATAGTATAAAATCGTATGCTCTCGCAGAGATGTTTGAGAGTCAAGGTGTAATCGTTTATAGATTTAATTTTCCCGAGCATCGCAATCGACAGTCGCTGAAACTCGAGATAGAAAATCTCGCGAAGCAACTGAAAATGGTCAATCTCGAAAATCTGGAATATTGGAGGTTCAAATTGAACGAAATTCGCGAATTGGCTCGCCGAATAGATGAACTAACATATGAAAAAAATATTGTCAGTGGTTATGAAAATCATAAGTATCTCGCTTCTATGACAGATTTCGAGGGCGATACCGAACTGTATATGACAAAGCTTTACAATTTTTTAGACGAGATAAAAAACGAGAAACCATTTAAGCAGGAAATAAGATTAGGTTTTATCGGAGAGCCACCAATATTTCCTGAAATATACAAAATCATCGAAAGATGCGGTGCGCGAGTAGTTTTCAACGAGGTTCAAAGACAATATGCGATGCCATACCCAGCAGATAGCGTTATCGACCAATATCTCAAATATACTTTTCCTTACGATATATCGAAAAGAGTCGAGGATATAAATGCAGAAATAGAAAGAAGAAATATTCACGGTATAATTCACTATATCGACATTACGGGGCAAGCCTTCGCTGATGAAATGCTGTTTCGTAGGGAAATCGGGCTACCCATTCTGACAGTCGAGGGTGGAAATTCACTGGTGGTGAATGTCAAAACGATTACTCAGATTTCAAATTTCGTGAATATGTTAAGGGAAAAGATGACTTACCAAAAATAACTTATTCGGAATATTTTTTGGATAAATTGTTGCAAAATCCGTTTTTTTCATTATAATTCAAAATATGAGATATTCTATAAAGATTGGAATTGTTATATTTTTATCTATCGGTGTTTCAATTGCGGGAGAACTCGGTTTAATTACGGATTGGGCGACTTTCCGCGGCGATTCGTTAGGGTATTCCTGGGTCGAGATTTATACGAAACTTAATCGCGAAAATTTTAAATTCTTGCTCGATTCGACATCGTCGAATTATGTCGGAAGTTTATATGTCGATATCGATATAATAGATGATTCTGGAAAAATTGCCGATTCTCTTTCATACCAAAAGCCTATAATAATTCCTGAGAACCAGCCGATTTCTCAGCAATTTAAGCTGCTGAATGTGTATACATTTCATCTTCCTATTGGAAAGTATCGTGCTAAAATTTTTACGAGCGACAAAATCGGTCGAAAATCTGATAGTCTATCTTTTGATTTCGATTTGAAAAATTATTGGGCGAACGAAAACTTATTTTCATCGATAATGCTGTCATATACGGCTATGCCTTCGAAGGAGAACACTAATCTGGACAGGATGGGCTATCGGATGTTCCCAAATCCCGACGGAATCTACGATTTAGGCTCGTTGACACTTTATAACTATGCTGAATTTTATCTTCGTGATACAACTGTGCAGAAAGTCGGAATAGTTCAAAAAATTTATGCAGATGATACTTTGTTCCGTTCTTTTGAACCCGAATGGCGAATTTCTAAAAAAGCCGATTGGTTCATCGGTGGTTTTTCTGTAGCAGGTTTCCCAGATGGCGAATATAAATTGGAATTGCAACTGCTTGATACATCGGGTAATATACTCGCAAGAGCAGATAAAAATTTTATAGTGGCAAAACATAGACAAATAGCGATTGCGGCTCTCGATACAGAACTTGTTGACAAATACAGAGATGTATTATTATATTTGATGAAGCCGGAGCAACTCAGGACATTCGATAAACTAAGTAAAGAGGGAAAGGTAAATTTCTGGAATAAATTTTGGAGCGACAACGACCCGAATCCTGATACGAAGGAAAATGAGTTCTATGACCGATATATCGCTCGATGGAATTATGTGAACAAGACATTTACTTTTGGGAATACAGAAGGCTGGAAAACCGACCAGGGAAGAATTTATTTGATTTATGGACCGCCGGATAATATTGAACATCATTCGTTTCAGATTTCGAATAATTCCTGGGAAATATGGCATTACTTCGATAAGAATTATTATTTTATATTCGCGGATGTTCTCGGTTTAGGAACTATGAAACTGGTCGATTCCAATGTCGATGGTGAAGTTCAGGACAAATATTGGCGGGAGAAGATATCATCCCCCCATAATCCGCAGCTGTTTCAAAACTCTGAGGAAGAATGATGAACACAGAGGTTTACAAAACATTACGCGAGCATATTGGGGAAAAACCCGATTCATTGGTTTTCGCTAGACTTGCTCAGATGCTGTATGAAAGTGGAAATAGCAAAGCCGCATTTACGATTCTCGAAAAAGGCTTAGAGCAAAATCCATCTTATATCACAGGTTATATTATATTGGGTGATTTGCTATACAAATCGGGGAAGGTCGATAAGGCAAAACAGACCTATCGAAAAGCGTTAGAGTTAGACCCATTTAATCTTGCTGTTCTTCAATCTCTTATGGATATCGAACTATCTAATGGTAATTATCGAGCCGTAGCTGCCTATGTTCTCCAAATTTTAACAATCGACCCTAATAACCACATCGCATACGATATATTGGTTCAAAATTGGGATAAAATAGATGAGGCACTTCCAGAGTTGACCCGCGAGCCAGAACCAGAACTCCCCGCTGTGGATGTGGAGAAAATCGGAGGGGGAACTTTTTCACTGATTGGAACAGAACCTATTCAGGAGATAAAACATTTGCCGTTGGTTGTTAGAACTATGCCCGAGGAATTACAAGCTCTCGAGCATATGACAAACGCTAAGACTATGGCTCCTGTGGAACTGAACGAAGTCGAACAGGAGATAAGTGACCTTGTGGAAATGGACGAAATATTTAAGGCATTTAAGGCACCTGTTTCAGAAGAAGAAGTTCCAGTCGAGCAAACCGAGACACCACAGGAAGTAAAACCGCTATCTCCTCAAGAACAAGTGCAGGAAACTCCTATCGGAGAAAGCCAAAAATACGAAATAGATTTATCTTACGACGAGGTTGCTCCCGAGAGTGCAGTAGAAGAAAAATCCAAAGCAGAAAAAATAGAACCCGTTCGAGAACCTAAACCGACAGCTTTTGCTCCACCCGAATCTGATGGGGGAAAAGAAGAAGAACAAGATATTCTCGATTGGGGTTTGGAGGATGAAGAGACGGAAATATCGCAGGAAATCGAAACTGCTGGAGAGCAAGTTTCTCAAGAAGAACAACTTACCGAAGAAAAAGCAATAACAGAAGCCGAACAAGAATCTGAAATGCCATCGGAAATTTCGGGCGATATTTTCGAATTCGACTTCGAGGAGTCAGAGGGCGATGAAACCGAGACAGTATCCTCCGAAAAAGTTGCTGAAATAGGCGAGAAGATTATCGAGGAACAAATTTCAGAAAAAGAACCAGAAAACCCTACGGAAGAACCGCAAATCGAAATTCCACAGGGAACTGAGGAATCGGCAAAGGAAATATCAGAGGGTGAAAAAACAGCAGAACAGGAGACGATAGATACAAAAAGTATCGAGACAGAATCAGACATTCCCGAAATAATCTTCGAAATGGAAGAGACTGCACCAGCAGAGGAAGAATCTGCTGAAATTTCGGAGACAGATGAATCGATTCAAACGGAATCAGGTAAAAAGGAAATACCAGAAATAGAACTTCCCGAAGATGTTTTCAAAATTGATGATATCGGAGCGGAAAAGTCGGAGGTGTCATCCCATCCTGAGGAATCCGTAGAGATGAAATCGAAAGAAAGTCCAGAAGAGGAAACCACATACACGCCGAAGAAAATCGAAGATAAAACGGAAGAGGAATCTATAAAATCTGCCGAAGAAAAAATCGAGGATTTACTTTCCAGTGGAAAGATATTCGATATTCCTGAATCTGAATCAACGGAGGAAGCTGCTTCTGTGGATGAAATTTTAAAGGAACCCGATGTCTCGCCCGAACAGAAAGTTGAAATAGGTGGAGATGAGATAGAAATTCCGGAGAATATTTTTTCCGCGGAGGATGTAAGTCCTTCGAAAAATGAAGATGAAATCGTTTTAGAGGATGAGGATTCGCTTTCATTGGATGAAGTCGTTAAGCAGATAGAATCCTCTGCGATAGTCGATACGAAGCCAACAGAAAAAACAATCGAAGAAATCGGACAGGATAAGATAACCGAAACTCCTGTTGATGAACAATTGCAACCCGAACAGTCCACCAATCCATCTGAAATCGAAACCGAAAAGATAGAAGGCATTCAGCAGCGTGATGATACAACATTTGTTCCGCCAGAGGAGACCGAAGATATTTCTGGTCTCGATACCCGCACAGATTTTACTCCTCCCGACAGTGGAATAGAAATCGAGGGTCTCGAGAAGCGTCCCGAGAATCCATTCGAGGAAATTCCAAAAGATGTTCTCGAGCCGTTATTGGAAGACAAAAAGGAGACCGAAACCCAGAATATTCCTCAACATCTTCCTCAAGCACCATCTGCACCACCGAAAGATGTAAAAACTGCTACAGCAGCAGAGATATATGCAGCACAAGGTATGACCGAAAAGGCAATCGAAATATACGAGCAAATTCTTGAAAGTGGCGATATTTCCGAGCAGGAAAAGGCGTTATTCGAGAATAGGCTCAAAATTCTCAGGGAGAGATTAAATAAAGGGGAATAATATCATTTTCAAATTTTCACCGAGCCGACTATTTGGGCGACATTATCGAATCCATTTCTGGAAATATACGAATCGAGAAATGAAACTGTCCGTTGCGGCAAGGTCGTATCCGCGAAATATCCCGAGCCGATTTGCACCGCCGATGCTCCCGCGATAATCAATTCGACAGCATCCTCGGGACGATAAACCCCACCGATTCCAATAATTGGAATACCGATTTTTTTCGACAGTTCATAGACCATAGCCACCGCAACAGGGTGAATGGCGGGTCCAGATAGTCCACCTGTTATCGCACCGAGCATAGGTTTCCTCGTTTTTATATCGATAGCCATAGCGGGTAGCGTATTGATGAGCGAAATGGCATCCGCACCGCCATCCTGCGCTGCGATACCGAGTTCGGCTATATCGGTTACCTGCGGAGAAAGTTTTGCCCAAAGTGATTTTTCTGTGATTGTTCGCAGTTTTTTCAACAGCGAAAATACAGTATCGGGATTTCTGCCGAAATGTATTCCGCCCTCTTTTACATTCGGGCAGGAAAGATTTAACTCGATTGTATTCACAAATTCGATTTCGGATAATTTTTCGACGAGTTCGATAAATTCGCCTTCCGAATTACCGCCCACGCTTATTATGACTTCGGTCGGTAAATCGGCGAGAAGCGGAACGATATCTTTTATGAATACTTCGAGTCCAGGGTTCGCGAGACCGATTGAGTTCAGCATTCCGGATGGTGTTTCCCAAATCCGCGGTGGGGGATTACCATCTCTCGGTTCGAGAGTTATTGTTTTCGTTACTATTCCGCCGAGTTGAGATATATCCAAAACATCGGCGATATCGTATCCGAAACCCGCTGTTCCCGACGCGAGCAATATCGGATTTTTTAAGACCTGTTTCGCTATCTCGATTTGTAATTTGTCCGATGATTTATCCATCATCTTTTCTGTTTTCTGCTGTCGTTATCGTAATATCTGGCAAAAAATTTCCCTGCTTTCACGAGTTTTTTTCGCTCAGTGGGTGTTAAACTATCGATTCCATATTGGAGAATTTTATCTAAAATATAATCTATGTTTTCATTATCATTTGGCGGAATAACCGTAAAATCCGCATCTATCGGACTATTTCCGTTGTAGTGGTATTTTTTTCTCTTTTTTTGAAGCCATAGATATAATAATCCAAAAACCATTCCGCCGAGATGCGCAATATGAGCGATACCATCGGGGCTTCCGCCGATGGAAAGCAGCAATTCGATAAGCCCAAAAACCAATGCAAAATATTTTGCCTTCATCGGGAATACGAAAAAGACGAGTAACCATCTGTTTGGGAACATCATCCCATATGCGAGCAGTAATCCGTAAATCGCTCCCGATGCACCTATCGTGGGGGCATTTGTAAAAACATAGGCACAAAGTCCCGCTCCGATTCCTGTAATGAAATAATATGTCAGAAATTTTTTTGTTCCCCATAGTTTTTCGAGTTCGCTACCAAAAATATAGAGTGTGAACATATTGAAAAATAGATGCCAAAAACTACCGTGCAGAAACATATAGGTAACGAATTGCCATATATAGAATTTTTGCGTTATAAGCGGTGGAACGAGTCCGAATAGATATACGAACTTATTTGGAGCGAAACTTTCGAGAAAGAAAATCACAGTGTTTATAATTATCAAAACCAATACGAATCGTTTGGGGCGACCGAAGCCTATACTAAAATGTTCCCTTGGGATTGCTCTTTTATAATAATATCTCATA
>CAYRNI010000020.1:0-12056 GCA_964425665.1 uncultured bacterium | reverse complement strand
CCGCCGAAACCACCACCTGAGAATCCACCACCTGAGAATCCACTTCCACCACCAGCAGCAGTGCTTCCGCGAGGACGAGATATAACCGCTCCGTTCATAGATTGCATCGCACTGCCGAGACTATCTATGAATGCGTATGTCGTCAGCGAATTCGTGCCGACATACCAATCTGGTGGCTCTTTGAAAATATCCTTGAATTTATCCGCCCACTCGTCCGCACAACCGAGAACCATAGCATAGGGCAGAAGTCTCTCGAAAATCGTCGGGTCGTCTTTGGCGAGTCGTTCGATTCTATCCTTTTCTGCTCTGCGAACGAATTCCTCGAAACCTTTTGCGTGAATCGCGGCGGCAGCACCTTTTTTAGTTTTTCGAGGCATCATCGGCGCGAAAATGAAGAATAATATTGCCGATGGAAGTCCTGCCCATAAAACTGTCCAATTAGATAAAACCGCAGAACCTGCTATACCGATTATAAAAAAGAAAATTCCCATTCCATAATATTTACTCTTAACTGTTTCGGGATTTTGCGGAAAATATTTCCGCTTGACGAGTGTGGAATACAATTTCGATTTCAGCAGTTGCAGTTTCGTATAGAAATTATTCTTTAGCGTCGATATAAAAATCAATTTTATTCCATTTGGGACACCTATGTCCGCTGGCGATTTGCCGTTGTCCTCGCCGACATCGAAAAGGTAGTCGAGAAATTTTTTCTCGAAACTGTTTAAATCGTCGGCATTTTGATAATCTTTCAGCAGAACGAGTGCGTAATCCTTATTTTTGAAAAATAACAATTTCTTAGTTTCGACCTCGACGATTTTTAGATATCTACGCACTGCGAGGTCCACTATTGTGGCGGTGATGTCCGAAATGTCCGCTTTTTCATCGATGACCGTGCCCATCTCGGCGGGAGTTAAATCCTCCGGCGGCTCGTAACGAACCATTATAGATGTTCCCCGCATCGGGTCTCGTCCTGTGCGATACCATTTCCGAAGAAGCCATATCCCGACTATAAATGGTATAGGAAAACACAGTATCCAAAGCCAATTATCCATAATGAACCAGATGAAACTTTGAGCAGCCGAGGGTTTGTGTAAAATTCCCTTCGGGATACCGACAACTACCGACAACCCCTCACGGGGATTGAGATATCCAGAAACGAATTGTAGCCCGTTCTGTGTCAGTGTCCACTGACAGTCCTGTGCATTAGAACCCCATATCCCTGTGTAGCATTTTCCATCGACTTTATCCAAATCGGTCTGCTCGGGAAGAATCACGGTGGCGCTGGCAGAGTGGATAGGAACTTCCCAATTATGTCCTGTGACCTCCCACCAAAGTTCATCGTGGTTATCGAAAAATTTTACCGCGCGCACGACCTTGTATGTGATAACATAGTTTTGAACGCCGGTGACATACCTACGAGCATCACCAATCCTAATATGAATATATTTCCCCCGCCTGGATACTTTGTATTTGCGATTTCTACCGTTGCCATCTGTAACGCTTATAACCTTTATTCGAAGTTTGTATTTGTTGCCGTATTTTGTCTTATATTTGTAGATTATATCTCGATAGATGCCGTGCTTCGATTCGCCATCGAAATCGACCTTGATATTCTCGGTAATTAGAACCGATGCGTCCTTGTTTATCTTAATATAGTCGTCGAAACTTTTTATCTGATAAGCCCCGACAAAACTCGCAGAAAAAATTAGAAGTATGAAAAATAATTTCCTCATAAATCGCCCCTAACAATTGTTTTATTTTGCGATGACCACCGTTCCGCTGCATACCACCTCGCCATCTAATAGCACGATATACATATATATTCCAGGTGGCAATGGATTTCCGTTTTTATCGACCCCTAACCATTCTCTCGGTTCCACATCGGGGAAACCTGTTACAGGACCTATATTTTCGCGATAGACCTCGACTCCTCGCATATCGTATATAGCGAGTTCCGCACTCTCGGAGAACATATTCGGATAATCGAACACGGCGAAATCGTTTTTGCCATCGCTGTTGGGTGTGAATGGATTCGGATGAAGATAACATCCTACCTCCGGTTCGATTATGAAGTAGAAACTCGTATCCATTACATTATCGAAACAGTAATCGGTCGTGTCGCTGACAGATATATCCACGAGAACCGATTCACCCGGCGGAAATGAAATGTCGTCGTTTTCAGGGATATATCTAACGAAAAGTGTATCGCCATTAACAGAGAAAGTCCAAATTAGCCTGTCGTGTGTTATCGTAACCCCATTTACATCGAAATTCAGCGATGATGAATCCACACCAGCGGGATAATCGTAAAATTCGACTACGATATCCTGAGTTCTATCCCTCGTCATTGCACCATTGTTCGGCTCTGTCTGAATTATAGCCGGCGCGGAGTAATCCACCCAGAATGTATTGCACAGTGGAGTTGAAAACGCGTTGCCGAGCATATCCGCAACATTAGTTAGACATACCTCGACACTCGAACCATCCTCAAATGGCGTCGGCGGTATATAGTAAAGTGTATCGTTTAAAAACGACACACCGTCGTTGTCGACAGTCAATGTTTCGCCATTGACGGTGAAACGAATCGAACTCGTATCTATTCCGTCCTCGTCGAAGAATGCGATGATAATCGTATCAGGCAGACAGGATGACACCGATGAATCGGCAGGCGAAACTATATCGACAATCGGAGCATCGGCGGAAATCCAGAAAACCCAGCAGGTATCTAAAACATTTGGTCCGCAGAAATCGCTGTCGGCGAAATCCTGCGCGTGAATGCAGATATTTACCTCGCTGCCGCCATCCCAGAAAATTCCACAGGAATCGGGATTGAGAACCAGCGAATCGCCATCGTCGAAATATGTAATGCAGCTGCTATCGACGAGATATGTATCTATCCCGATTGTGATGAAAGTTTGTGATAAATCGAGTCCGCTTCCATCATCTCCGAGATTTACCACTACTCTCGGCTGATTGGAATGCACAGTATCGCTATCCGCAGGCGAAATTACAGCGAAATACGGCGGATTATAATCTACTATGAAATCGATGCAAGTAGTATCGCAGGGATTTCCCAGAGAATCGAACAGGTCGAACAAACAAGCAGTTATAGGTGTGCCATCCGCTATTCCCGATGGTATTTGAAGCACAATTGCGATGGAATCGGCATCGGGCAATAAGTTAGTGGAGACCCCGCTCGACTCCGCTGTATAGAATGATGAATCGCCGCCTGTCCACAGGACGATTCCGAGATAGTTCCAATCTATTCCGTTGGGGTCTGCGGCGAGCCATATAATCGAATCGGGTTCGCACGCGACGATTGAACTTTCAGCAGGTGAACTTACAACTACAACCGGTCCACCTGTGGCGATTTCGAAGAACCAGCAGGTATCGGATTCGTTCGGTCCGCAAGTGTCGGGTGAATCCGATGCAGAAACGCATACATTTATGCTATCGCCGCCCACCCAAGATGTCCCGATTGCAACGGGGTCGAAACATAATCTTCCACTTGCTAAATCGACAGACACAGCCGAATTCAGCGTATCGTATGCAGTGGAATTCACAGTAATTTGCACCAGCGACCAATCCACTCCGCTGCCATCATCGGAAATATCGACACATATAGATGGAGCGGTTTCCTCGACAATCGCAGCATTCGGCGGTGTTGTGTTCGCAAATTGTGGCGGTGAAAAGTCGAATGTGAAAGTTATATTATCCGAATATGCCAACGCGTTATACAGCGAATCGCGAGCAGAAACCACCGAGATGGAAACTGTCATTCCATCGCTCACTGTGGTCGGTGTCCAAACCGCCGAAATGGAATCGGGAAATTCCGTATATGAAATCTCGGGAGAACTCAATGTCAAAGCACTCGGTGTGCCATCGATTATCACAGAAATTAGGACCGAATCGGCGATGATGCCATCGGAATCGTAAATCGAAAAATGCACACTGAAACTATCGCAGGCGACATAGTCGCTGTCGTTCGGATTGTGAATTTGTGCCACAGGACCGCCTGCCGCGACATAGAACACACAGCAGGTATCCACAGAATTAGCCGAGCAAATATCGTCGGCGCAATCTGCCAAATTCCAGCAGAAATTAACCGTATCGCCACCGGAGAAAACAGGAGCAGAACTCGGCGAGAGGCGAATCGTATCGCCTGAAAATTCGAAATCGGTATAATCCACGCCATTTATATTCAGCGATGGCGTTATTGTTCCGCAGCCATCATCGGTCGCGATGACATAAATATCGGGGCTCACAGTGAAAATGGTCGAATCGCACTCGGTCGAGAATTCTTCCACTGTCGGCGGAACTCTATCGACGAAAAATACCCAGCTCAGTGTCGGCATTATATTCCCGATATAATCCGAGGCATTTACGGTTATCATAATAGTTCCCAAATCGGGGAATGATGTCGCAGGATGCCATATCAGAGTTCCCGATGAAATATCGTAGAATAAACCAGGTGTTCCCCAACTTGCCGACTCGAAATATCCTGCGCCATCTGTGGCAGAAATCGTAATCGAGGAAGTATCAACACCTGGGGCTATATCTAATATCGTAAGAATTACAGAATCATCTGTGCAGGAATACCAAACGCTTTCCGGTGGATACACGATATTTGCATAAGGTGGTTCGCAATCGGTGAAAAATGTCCAACTGGTGTCTAAAACATTATCCTCGCAATAATCTGTGGTATCGGTTGCATAAATCCGTGCGATTACTGTATCACAAGGATTCATCGGGACGCAATTGGAATCTATGCTCACAATCGTAAATGCACCGCCAGGACCAGAAGCAACATCGAGACAGGTATCGCCATATGCGAAATGCAAATCGCCGAGCCATATTTGTAGCGAGTTGGTATCGAGTCCCGAGCCATCGTCATCTATACGGAATGTGAAAGGAATATAGGGATTTGTGATAATTTCGCCCGCTGATGGACTTTCCCCCCATATTTGCGGCGGAGTGTAATCTACATAAAAACGCCAGGAAATCGGTGCACCTTCGAGGGGATTGCCATAGATGTCCTCTGCCGACAGAATATCGACATATACGGTTTCACCATCGGAAAACGGAGTCGAGGGAATGAAAATTAGTGTCGGTTCGCTCCAATGAACCTCGATGCTATCCGTCGTATACTCGATGAAGTTCACACGAATAGAAATAGTGCTATCGACGACACCATCAGAATCGTTTATCGTGAACACGATACTTTCGGGGTCGCACGATGTCCACATTCCATCGAGAGGATGAACTATCGAAGCGGAAGGTCCCGCACAGTTGTGAGCATAGACAAAAACTGTATCGGAAGCTATGCACCCGAAAGAATCGGTCACTGTAATTATATAAACTGTAGGCTCGGTGGGGGAAACAGATGGATGTTCATCGGTAGAAACGGGTGTGCCATCGCTCAGCGTCCACAGATAGTTATACGGCGGAGTTCCATCGGTCGCGACGGGGTAACCACCTAATATCGCCGATGAACCGATGCATAAGTCTATGTCGTCGCCTGCATCGACATCCAGCGAACACAGCATCGATACGACAAATGTCCAGCAGGTATCGAGTTCGTTGGGTCCGCATAGGTCGGGTGAATCGAAAGCACTAACGCAGACCTGAACATCCTCATCGGGTGGATATGACAAACCAGCGCACTCGGCATCGAACTGAAATGTCGTCCCATCGAAACTGACGCAGGCACTATCGACACCGAGAACAATCGTGTCGTCGACAGTTACTAAAATAGAATCTATTCCTGTAATCAAATCCGCAATGTTGAATTGAAACGACGGCTCGAGAATCGTAATGGTATCGCCATCGGCTGGGATGGTGTTGTAAATGTATGGCGGTGAGAAATCCGTTATGAAACAGTAGTGCATAGTGTCTGTCATCGCACCGCCATAAATATCAGCAGCCCAGACCGAGATGCAAATGGTGTCATTATCTGTCCAGAAAGCTCCGCCCGGGTCGAATGTAAGAATGCTGTCGTCGAAATCATAGGTTACATAGGATGAATCGATTGTATAAGTCGTTCCATCGATAATAATTATGATTGATGATGTATCGACAGGATTCACGCTTCCCCATAATGAGATTGTCAATTCTTGGTCGTCGCAAGCGGTAGATTGCATATCCGTCGGTTCTATAGGGAAAGCGACAACATTTCCCGTAGTGACGACAAATGTCCAGCAGTATGAAGTATCGTTCGGGGGACAATATGGATAATCGGGTGTGTCCCAAAGCGAATCGAGACAAACCATAACCGTTCCACCCTCAGCGAAATCGAAACCACTCAATTCCAGTGTGGGAGAAGTCCAAGTATGACTAAATCCAGAAACAGGCACTCCGTTGAGATATACCGAAATATATGAAAAGGAGTTCGTGTCTATTCCAGCAGGGGAATCGGTTATATCAATATCTATCGTCGGCGATGGATTAACGACCGAACTTCCCGGAGTGGGCTCGGTCATATCCGCTTGTGGCGGTTCGTTATCGACAATCACATAACAACTGGTCGATTCGCCTCGACAACCGGTAAAATCTTGATATTGCGTGAGTTCGACATTTACAGTTTCGCCATTGGCATAAGTGATTGTCGGTGTGATTGTCAATATCGTATCGGAATATGAAAAAACGCCCGAACTCGCATTATACCATACTCCGTTTATATATCCGCCGAACATAGCGGGGTCGATTGTAGTTTCGGGGTCGGCGACCACGAGTTCGAACTGGGGAGGATTACACGAGGTTATTCCTCCGCAGGAATCGGGGATTATGAAATAAGCATACGGCGGTTGCGAGACAGATACGAATACAGAATCCTCTGCGGAGCAACCTGCATCGTCGGTAACCTGAACATAATACATAGTCGATGTATCGGGGTGAGCGTAAGGATTCGGTGCGGATGGGTCAGAAATTCCCGCAGATGGTGTCCAGCTGTATGTGAATGGTGGAATTCCTCCCGATGCAGTTGGGACACCGCCGAGCATAATGGAATCGCCAGCGCAGACATTTACATCACCGCCGGCTTCTGCAAAAATCTGGTCGACCACTACGAATACATAACCTGTGGCAACGCATCCATTGGAATCGCTCACAGTAAAAGTATATGTGCTCGTATAATCTGGATATACAATCGGGTCGAGCGATGTTGGGTCTGAAATATTATATGAAGGCGACCACATATAAGTTGTAGAACCATAAGTGCCGGTAAAAGATGCGTGAACCTGAGTGCTTTCGCCAGGACAAAGCACAGAATCGTCGGCGGAGACATTCAGAACGATGTCGCTCGGATGAGGAATATACACCTCGAAAGTATCTACGATGGTGCTGTCGTGTCCTGCACAATCGTCGAAAGTCAGCGTGAATATATATTGCTGAGTTGTTCCCCAGACCGATGGGTCGAATTGGACATCCCAATCGATATTATAAGCGCCGCCGTATCCCGCGAGAGTTCCGATATCTATCGGGTTCGGTGTCGTAAGGAAATTAAATCCAGTGCCTGTAAGTGTAGCGACAACATCGCAAATGTCCGCAGTTCCACCATTGATAATCATAAAGTTAAAATCGGTTGTATCTGGGTTCATAGTGCCATCGCAATCGGGTAATATCGTAGGCGGAGTATGTGTGATAGTGACATCCGTTGTCGCGAAATTACCAATGCCGTAGTATGTGACAAAAACCACGCTGTCGCCATCGGCGACAGGCCTTTCCTCCCATTTGACCATAACAGCAGAATCAGTATACAGTCCACCTGTAGCCCCTGCCCATCCAGCGGTAGCCCATCCGAGTGAAACTCCTGTTCCCCACGAGCCATACCAGAAAACATCGGGCATAGTCGCCTCGTATCCTGTTAAAATTCCCAATGCCTGAACATCGCCTGGGGCAGGCGGAAATATGCCCTCGTATGCTCGCCAAATTGTGGGGATACCCGGAGCGTAGAAAATATCGGCGGTTCCAGAATACCCGTATGATGTTGAAATCGGAGCACCATCGTTAGTATTTATCATCGTATCCCAGAATATTATCGCTCCACAATCGTGCATCGAACCATCCACAGGCTTCATTACCACTTTGTATTTTATCTGCTCGATTTGTCCAGGAAATGCCCCCAGCGATACTGGACGAAATTCCACTCTAATCATAACGCCGTGATAGTCATTCCATTGGACACAGGCTGTGCTATCGGGAAGAACATACTGCGTGTCCGAAGCGGTTATGACGGCATCGTGTTGGGTCTTGCTTGTGAAACCATCGACATAGAACATCATCCATTCACTCCAGCCAGCACCAGGCCAGCTGAATGTTAGCTTAACATAAGAACCACCACCTGATAGGTCGGCACCTTCCTCATAATTGCCATCATCGCCATCGAGGTCCACATCCACCGCAACATAACCATTTTCTAAACGCTGAACCACCATAGATTCCATAGTTTCATCAGGTGCAAGCGAAGCTTTATCAATCTCGGGCGGTGCAGGTTCACTTGCAAAAGCAATACCTATAAAAAGCAAGAATAAAATCGATTTTTTAAGCATATCCTAAATCCTCCAATAAATTCTAACAAAACAATATAATTAAATAAAATTCTAATGGCAAATATTACTTCACGACACGATATGTAGTATATGCCAGATTTATATTTTTTTCCTTATCAATTTCTTCTAATAGTTTGCTGAAAACTTTTGATTCGGCGGTTCGTCTTCTTCTGACATCTATCAAAAATCTTCCGATGAGTTCGATACCGCTATCCTCGATTTTCACATATACTATGGGGTCGAAATTTCGATAGTGAATTAAAAAATTTTCTTGAGCATCTCTAACAGCTCGTTCGACTTCGCGGGGCAAATCTCCTACAATTTCTTTTAGAACATCGGTGAAAATTTCCGATGCTTTAATCCAGTCGCTTTCGAAAGTAATTGTGACGCTAACTTCTGTCCAAATATATGGGAACGCCTGCGTGTAGTTGTATAGGTCGTGGTTGAATACCCAGTTATTCGGAAATCTTACAATCCTTCCTGTGCTTTGTTCGCCATCGACCCAGTTCCCGATTTCGATGAGACTGGTTGTCATCATCGAAATGTCTATAACATCGCCCTTTACATTGTTGATTTCGATTCTATCGCCCACCGAATACAGTTTTGCTCCTGTTATGTCGAACCAGCCAACGACAGACGATATAGGGTCTTTTAGAGCGAGTGCAATACCAGCAGATAGTAATCCGAGCATTGTGGTTATCGAACTGAAACTTGCAGCCCATATTATAGCGATAAAAATCAGAGCACTGATAATCATAATCAGGGAGATTCGCTTATTCGCTTTATACCGTTGAATATCCTCTTTGATAAATTTCCGAGCAAGCCTTCGCGAAATAATGGCGAACAAATAAAAAAGAATTATAACTAATATCGAACTCAGAACTTTTCCAAGCCAGGGAAATTCAGAAAACATTCTTACCTCGAACTTTTTGATTTAACGATTCATCTTCAAAATAATTGAAAAATAAAATAAATCAAGGAAAGTATCGAATAATAACTCATTAAAAAAATCTGGATTTTTTACCAATACTGTATCCACTGAGTTGGTTTGACGAGTGGTTTAAGTCAAGACATTGTTCTTTCTCGGGTGGTCCCGACCAGTCCGGCGCGTTTTTAGGATTAGATTTAATTCGCAAAAACCAAAAATCCCGAGAGAACACCGAATTCATCTAACCAGCCAAAAGCAAGAAAAAAAATCGAAAGTCCAATCGAATATTGAAATGTTTAATCCCGAAAATCATAACAATTGGATTGCGTAAATGCCACAAATCATTCTCGACACACTCATAAAATCCTTTTTACACGGATACAATGTGCGTAAATCGGACAATAAAAATAATTTTTCATTTGCAATATAAAAATAGAATATAATTATTCAATCGTGTAATTTTTTTTAATGCGAGGTTTTCAAATGGCGAGGACGAGCGAGCGGTCTCATTGGGAAAAATTCTGGACGCAGAAGAAGGACCCCGACCAAATTTACGACAATTCGGGTAGAATTCCAGCTGGGCTATTCGGTGTTATGCCCGATGTTAGCGGGAAGAAAATTCTCGAGGTCGGTGCTGGCACTGGACGAGATAGTTTCACATTAGCTGAGGCGGGGGCTTTGGTTTTTGTTTTAGACTATGCGGATGCTGCTATCGATATCGTAAAGAAACTTAATTCTGAAAACGATGCGCAGGTGATACCTGTCCAAGGCGATGCTTTCGCACTGCCATTCCCCGATAATTCGTTAGATGTGGTTTTTCATCAAGGGCTATTGGAACATTTCCGCGACCCGTGGGGAATTATCCGTGAAAACTATCGAGTTCTCAAACCAGGCGGAATAGCGATTATAGATGTTCCTCAGAGATGGCACATATATACTGTCGTCAAGCATATCTTGATTGCGTTCGATAAGTGGTTCGCCGGATGGGAAACAGAGTTTTCATTCGGGCAATTGAAAAAATCGCTAAAAAAATTCGGTTTCGAACCGATTGCATACTACGGCGATTGGATGTATCCATCATTTTTCTACCGAACGACTCGTGAGATATTGTGGAAATTCGGTATCAAGTTGCCTTTATATCCGTTCAAAGTGCCTGTTCTATGGAAAATCAGGCGCAAAATTAGAGAAAAATTGAGAAAAACTTGGTTCGGTGTCAATACATCGCTCGCTATGGGAATTATCGTCAGAAAACCTGAAAAATGATTTCGGAGAGTTTTTATGCGCTATCTTACTGCAATAGTTAAATCTATGCGTCCTGTTCAATGGATTAAGAATTTCTTCGTTTTTGCGGGACTTATATTCTCGCAGGAATTTTTCGATTTACACAAGGTTTTGCTTTCATTTGCGGCATTTGCTATTTTTTGCCTTTTGGCAAGCGGCGTATACATTTTCAACGATATAATAGACTTGCCTGCCGATAGACAGCATCCGACTAAAAAATTCCGTCCATTGCCATCGGGTCAAATACCTGTTTGGTTGGCATCTATTTTCGCTGTTCTTTTCGTCGGAGCAGGATTGATATGGGCTTTTAGTTTGGATTCGCGACTGGGTATCGTCGGTGCGACATATATTTTACTGCAGATTTTATATTCGTTCACACTGAAAAAATTAGTGATAGTCGATATTCTCGTTGTGGCATCAGGATTTTTGCTGCGAGCCGCCGCAGGAGCAATAGTTATAAATGTGGTAATATCATCGTGGTTATTACTATGCACGAGTTTGCTGGCACTATTCCTCGTTACAGCGAAAAGACGACAGGAACTCGCAAGAATTATATCAAAAAATTCTAACTTCACGAGGTATGTCTTAAAGAGCTATTCATTGCCATTTCTCGATGAACTCATTACGATAGAAGTTTCTGCTACAATAACATCGTATTCGCTATATGTTTTTTCGCCCGATACCGCATCGCGTTTCCATACGCATTATCTCGGACTTTCACTGCCATTCGTCCTGTATGGACTATTCAGATATCTATACCTCGTGAAAGTTCTGAACAAAGGCGAGTCGCCGGAAAAAATTGTCATCTCCGACCCACCATTTATTATAAATTTGCTCTTGTGGGTATTTTCTATTATTATTATTATATATTTTGTATGATAAATTTCTTTATGGAGGCACTATGCAAAATGTAGAAAAAATGAAGGAAAGAATTATTGAAGAGCTCAAAAAAATTTTCGACCCAGAAATCCCTGTTAATGTCTACGATTTAGGTTTCATTTACAACATCGATGTCAAGGAAGATGGTCGTGTCCATATCTTGATGACGCTCACAGTTCCTGGTTGTCCAATTTACCATATTATAACTAGGGAAATAACCGAAAAAATTTCTGCATTGGATGGTGTTTCATCCGTCGAGGTGGAATTGACATTCGAGCCGCGCTGGTCGGTTGAAAAAATTACCGAAGCAGGCAAAAAGAGATTGCGAGAGATGGGTTATAATATATAATTATCACTTCGAGAGGGGAAACAGAGGTATTTTATGACAACTATGCAGATGTTCACATTAGTTGCTGGGCTTT
>CAYRNI010000019.1:20899-24109 GCA_964425665.1 uncultured bacterium | reverse complement strand
TATTTAGCATCGATGATTTTTTCGTCGCCGCTGTATCTTTGTGATAGCCAATTTCGGAAATAATTTAAATCTGAATGGATGAGATTCAACACTATCGCGACGATAGCGGCATCATCGAGCCAGCCGAGACCGAGTATGAAATCCGGTAGAATTTCGAGCGGCATAAGAACATAGAGAATAGATATAATTGCACCGGCGATTGTAGTATATGGTGTCCTCGGATATTCTCCACGAAAATATGCCAACAACATTCTAGCGACATCGATTAAGTCTTTGCCGAGTTCGATTGGATTCAATGTGAAACCACGATTTTTTTGCTCGTCCTTTTGCATAGTTCGCAACCCCGCAGAATTAAATTCTCACTATATGAAATCGAAAAATATGGCCATTTAAATAGACAGAATCACTCGATTACGATGTCGTCCGCATTGCGAGCGACGACTTCGAGTCTGTCCTTGTATTTTTTGACCTTGCCCGTCAGTGTTATTTTTGCTCCCTTTACGATTTTACTCTCATCGAAATTTTTCAACGCGCTGTTCCACAGCGGGGTTGTCATATACTCGTCGCCATCGCGGATGGTGATAAGTGTTCCACCCTTGATACTCTTGACCTTTGTGATTTCACCTTGCACAGTGACGATTTCCCCGAGCATATCTTCGTTCAATTCCACAAGTTTTATTATCTCGCCCGACGATTTCGATTTTTCAGAAGTCGATTTCTGAACTGCTTGTTTCTCGCTTGTGGTTTCACCTGCACTTTTTCCGACCCATACATTTTCGCCCCAACTAGGCACGACCTCGAGCCTGCCCTTATATTCCTTCACTTTCCCGATAAGTGTTATTTTACCGCCGGGGACGATTGCATCCGCGTTCTCGATATGTTTTTTAACTTTATCCCAAATCGGGAAGGTCATCTCGTCGGTGCCATCGTCGATGGTTATGAGAATCCCGCCCTTGATATTTTTGACCTTTTTGATATCGCCGCCGACTTTGACCTGTTGTCCAATCATATCCTTGCTCAAATCACCGAGAGAAATAAGTTTTGCATTCGCCGCTTTCTTGGAACTCGTTCGAGTTGTTTGCGTAGATGTGGATTTCGTATATTTCACCTCGACACCTGGACCATAGTCGGGAACTACCTGCATCTTTCCCTTGTATTCGCCGACTTTGCCGATGAAGGAAATCGTTGCACCCTTGCGGATTGCATCGGCATTGGGAACAGTTTCGAGAACTCTATCCCAGATTGGAAAAGTCATCGAGCCCGTGCCATCGGTTATGGATATAAGCACTCCACCCTTGATTTGTTTCGCCATCGTGATTTTTCCGCTGACCGCGACATATTTGCCGATTAAGTCCTTTTTCAAATTTTTAATCTGGATTTTTGGAGCATCGGCGGGTGGTTTTTTGCCAGATGTCCACTTTCTCGATGGTTTCTCGCCTTTTTTATGCCAGAGTTCATCGGGGGAGCGAGGGACGAGTTTCAATTTGCCCCTATATGTGCCGACCATCGCATCCAGTGCGACAGTATCGCCTCGCTGAAATTGGTCGGGGTCGAGTTCCGTGAATGTGGAGAAGTAGAAAGTCGCATCGATACAGGCATCGGAATTGGGCGAGCAAAGTTGAAGTCTCATCGATGTATCATAACTGCGGACAGAATTTATAATACCCGCTGTTTTCACGACAGAATTGCACAGGGAATCGGTAATTTCTGATATATCGAGTTCGATAGGTTTCGGCGGGATGATTTTCAATTTCTCGGGCAGATTGATAGTGATGTATGTGTAATCGCCTTTCAGTCGGACAGTTCCTTCGACAGAGACTGTATCGCCGGGTTTTGGGATTTTACCCGAGTTATGAATTTCCTCGGCTTGTGCTCCGTATGCCTTGACCCAGACAGAGCCAGTGCCGTCATCCAGCGGGAACGAAAGCGATTTATTTTTCGCATCGTAAGATGGCGTTCGAGTGACGACACCTTTCATTTGGGCATAAGCGAAATTCGTTCGGTTGTCGATTTCCGCTGCTTGTATTTGAGGCACCATCCGATGCCCTGCTGCCCACCAAAGTATAATTACGCCCAGAATAGAAAAAGTGAGCGCGAAGATTTTTAAAATTTTCGTCGAGACTCGTTCCTCGATGTGTGCGCCGCAATACGGGCAGGTCGTATATGCACCTACATATCGTCCGCACGATGGGCAATATGCACCTTCTTGTTTTGGAATCGCACTTGTCGGGTCGATTTTTTCCATATTCCCTCCGGTTAAATTTCTATTTTTATAAAATAATATTAAATAAATAATTGTCAATTATTTAAATTTTTTAGAAATTCACGGCGAAATGAAAACCGTCTCGGGACGGTTTAAATATTTCTGGCGAGTGGTTTCAACCACTCGTATAGGATTTTATCGGCAAGGAACGCAACGCAATTCCTATTTTTTCAAGACAATCGGGGCGCCATCGAATAATCCGAGAGTTCCCTCGGCAATTACCAGTTCGCCTGGTTTAATTCCCTCGACGACTTGTGCGAACGAATCGTTCTGGATACCGAGAGAGACTTTCCGGGCTTTCGCTTTTGAACCGTCAGCTATATAGACAAGCGTATCGCTGACGACCGCACTTTGTGGAATCACTATTGCGGAATCGGATTCTGCGACTACTATATCGACATTTGCGAACATACCGCTGCGAAGTTTTTTATCTTTGTTCGGCACGACAACCGTGACTTTGTATGTGCCAGAAAATGGGTCGGCGATTTTATCCGCAGACTCCACATACCCGATGAAAACGGTATCGGGGAAAGCATCGCAGCGAACTAATGCCTTCTGGTTCAGTTTTATCGATGAGATGTCTCTATCGGAGACGCTTATCTCGATTTTGACTTTGCTCAATTGCACAACAGTAAGTATTCCCGAGCGTTCCATCATCGAGTTATAGAATGCTCCCGCCTCGACATTTACCGATGCCACCATACCGTTAAAAGGTGCGCGAAGTTCCGTGTTTTTCGATGCCAACTCGAACCCGGCTTTAGCCGCCTTGTATGCCGCTTCGACCTGGTCGAACTGCTGTTTTGAAATCGAACCCTGCGAGAACAATTTTTTCATCCGCTCGTAATTTTCCTTAGCGGCGGTGTATTGTGCTTTTGCCTGATTGAATTGCTCCGGCGAAAGTTTTGCGAGAACTTGCCCTTTTCTGACATTATCTCCCTCTTTGACCA
>CAYRNI010000019.1:0-20799 GCA_964425665.1 uncultured bacterium | reverse complement strand
TCGTCTTCATTTTTTTACCTCTCACTTTTAAGTATTGTTTCTATTTTTTTATCCAACTCGCCCGTCAAAAGTTCGAGTTGAAATTTCGTTATGTTATAATCTGCGAGATAGCTGTTCAAATTTATTTTTGCGCGGGTCAAATCGGATTGAGCATCCAGAAGTTCCGCGTTAGTTGCGGCGCCCGCGTGAAACATATCATCGGTGACTTTGAAATTTTCCTCTGCGGTTTCGACCTCCGAGCGAGCGATTTCGACCTTTCTCTTTTTTTCATCGAGAGAAAGGAACGATGCTCTCGCCTGCAACTCGATTCCCTGAAGTGCGGATTTCCGCATATACTCCATCTGTCGCTTCTGATTGTGTGCCTGCTCGATTTTTGCGATATTTCCGCCCCAATCGAAAATGTTCCATTGAATTGCACCGACCGCTGTCCAAGAATCATACCATTCGTTTTCGAGTTGCTGGTTCGGTTTCTTATAATCGTAGTTGAATATCGCTGAAAATGAGGGAAAGAGTCCCTCGATGGCGAGTGTTTTCTGTTTTTTTGCCGCTTCTACTCCGATATCGAGCAGTTTCGCATCGACAGAATTTTGCTGCGTCCAATACAGAACCGAATCGAGCGGAGCGGAATATTCTGCGAATGTCAAACTTTCTGCCACATCGATGGCAGAATCCTGTGGAAAACCCAGTGCGAGACAAAGTCCGTGTCTGGCGAGTTCGACAGAATGCTGCGCTTGAAGCACCAGTAATTCCACCTCCGACTGCTGAACCTGCGCTTTGAGAAGGTCTTTCTTATGGATTATTCCCTGCTCGAACATATTTTGCAAATCCTGTATATGAGCATCGATTTGCTGTTTCGATGCTGTCGCTATTTTCACGAATCCTTTCGCCTGAAGGAATTGGTAATATGCTTTTACGGCGCCGAGTGCGGTATTGAGTTCTGTTTTCTTTAAGTTCAGTTTTTTCTGCTTGACGCCGGTGTTTGCGAGACCTAATGCTGTCCAAAGTTGTGGACTAACGGGCTCTACTATTTGCAATTCGAGTTGTTCCATTTCGTCTTTTCCCATTTCGATACGCATCGGTGAAGTTCCCGGTGGGAGAAACGGCATTTGTGATGGGTCGAGTTCTGTGTATGGAGCTTCGTTTAGGCGAGTATAAGTTCCTTGGAATTTTGCCGATGGCAGAAGAGCGGTAATGGATTGATATCGTTGGTTTTTGGATGCTGACAAATCGTGTTGCGATGCGAGAACCTGTGGATTTTGTGTTACCGCTATTCGTATGCAATCGTCCAGCGAGAGTGTTTGTGCAAGCCCTATCGTCGATAGGAAAAACACCGCTACTATCGGCAATATTCTACGATGAATAAATTTCATTTCATCACTCCTTTTAGGAAAATATCTAAAATTACTTCGGGTTTAACATCTTTTTTGTAAGTTCCGAAAAAATTAGCCATAAGCAAACTTGTTATCATTCCTCGCAGTATCAGAAATAATTCGACAGGTTCATACTTGAAATCTCTATCGGAGAAGCGCGAGAAAAATTCGACAAATGTTTCTTTTTGCTCATTTGTAAAATCTTTTATGGATTTTCGTAATTCTTCCATAACATTGTGCGGAACTGCGCTGAACGCCGATAGCATAAGCTTAAAAAGTCCTTGTTCACTTCTGTAAAAATTCAAGGCGGATTCGATATATTCCATAAGGATTTCCTCAAATGGTTTATCCTGATTCAAGATTTTGTTGATACTGTCTGCGAGTTCTTTCATCTTTCGCCAGAATATACCGATGATAAGCTTTTCTTTGTTCTCGAAATATAAATATAATGAACCTTTGGATAGTTCGGCTTTATCGGCGACTTTATCCATAGAAAATCCAATAAAACCATTTTCGTTGAGAACATCTATCGCGGCGTTCAATATTGTTTCCCGTCGCTGTTTTTTCTCTCGTTCTCGTCTTTCTTTAACAGACATCGTCACCCCCCATTTATTTTTAATTTGAAATTAGCTTGACCCTACCTATGTCGCCAGTGCGTTGCTGGGAATTCCGATTTCATCGGAAGGGACGCAACGCACAGAAAACACCCGAAGGGTATTCAATAAAATTATCAATTATCTCGTTTAAATCATTTCAGAATGAATCTATTCCATACTCGTTATTTTTCACTGGCGTTGCAAGGAATTCCGATTTCATCGGAAGGGACGCAACGCAAAGAAAACACCCGAAGGGTGTAATTCAAAATTGTCAATTAGCCAGTTTGAATTCGGTTTCAAATAGATATTATTTCATACTCGTTATTTTTCACTGGCGTTGCAAGGAATTCCGATTTCATCGGAAGGGACGCAACGCAAAGAAAACACCCGAAGGGTGTGACCGAGTATTAAGAAACTGACTATATGGTCATATTATAGATGGCAATTAAAATGTCAAGTTTATTTTTTCGATAAAATTAAAAATTTCAGCATCGATTTATTATGTTATTGCTTTCGTTTGAAAATCTGTTATAATAAAAAATTATGTATAGACATCCGAGACATAGGAGGGTTCCATCGAAAAGGAGGAGAAGTTCCGGTTGGATATTTTGGGTAATCGCTATACTCGGAATTGCGGGGATACTTTTTTTGTTTTTGGGTATGAGAGGTGAGTCGCGCTCTGAAAAAGCAGAAATTCGAGTTAGTGAAAAAGAGCCGAAAGATTTCATAACGAGAATCGATGGTGCGATAGAAGATTTCAGGGTCGAACTCGGGATACCGAAGAAGTCCGTTCACATTAGGAAGAAAGAAGCGATACCTCAATTGCCGAATTCGAAAGTTTCCGAGATAACGATGAAAGTCAATAAGAATTTTCCTGCGGCGTTAATAAATTACTTTTTGAAGCGGGCAATCATCAATTCTGGCGGAACTATTTTAGATGATGTCGAGAAAAAATCGGGTGCAGAACTCGATATCAAAATCGGATATGGTGATATTCTTACTCATAGGATAAAAATTCGCAGGAAATCTGGTGCTCCTGTTGATTCTGCTTATGTCGCACTTCTAATAGATGATTTCGGATATTATCCCGTTCACATATCTAAAAAGATTTTCGAACTCGGAATAAAATTGACGGCGGCAATTCTGCCGAATGCTAAATATACCGCATATGTTCTCAATACGCTTGAAAACTATCCGAAAATCGAGAGGTTCGTTCATATTCCGATGGAGCCTAAGACATATCCGCAGGTGGACCCTGGACCCGATGCTATACTCGTCAAACTCGGCGACAGAGAAATAAAGAACCGCGTGGAGAAGATGTTGTCGGAGATACCTGGTGCTGTCGGTGCGAATAACCATATGGGTTCTCGTGCTACGGAAAATAAACGCGTGATGTTTCAGGTTCTGCGGGTTCTTCGGGATGCAGGTTTTTTCTTCGTCGATTCGCGAACGACTCCGTATTCGGTTTCGGAGGATATAGCGAAAAAAATCGGCGTCCCAGCGACACATATCGACCATATCATCGACCCGCCAGGATTATCCTCGCAAGAAATCGAGATGCGTCTGTTCGATTACTGTTTCTCTGCCAGAAAAATGAAGGCTATGATAATCAACTGTCATTCATCCGATACGACAGCGGAGATTTTGAAAAGAGATGTTCCTGTTCTCAAAAAATATGGTGTAAAATTTATTCCCGTTTCGGCTGCGTTTGAAAGGAAACAAAATGGAACCAACAAGGAGAAGAACAAATAGGGATTTGCGTTTGGTTCGATTACTTTCTCCCGAACTCGTGGAACTTTGGGAATATATCGAATTCGAACTCGATGAGGAAACGGGAGAACGCATATATCCCGATGAATCGATTATAACCGAAATTATACTCCGCAGAGTATCCGAAGTTCTAGATAGAACGGGTTTGGTAAAAAATGTCAAAAGGCTCGGCGACGAATTGCTGTATAGAGAATCCCAATCTTCGACAGTTTTAGGGAATGGAATCGCTATACCTCATGTTCGCTCGAAAAATGTCCGCGACCTCGCTATGTGCTTTCTTCGCTATCCCGATGGTGCGCCGATGAAAGGTGTGGAGAGTATCGAAATCGTAAATTTCGTATTCGGTATAGTAACACCGATTTACGAGGGCGACACAGATTATCAAAAAGTGTATCGCAAACTTCTAAATATATTCAAAACCGACCCATCATTTTCAGAAGAACTTATGGAAATGACCGCACCTGGCGAAATCGTTCGTATCCTCAAAATGAGAGAGTAAGCAAATAGATTTGTCATTGCAATTTCATCGATAAATTTTATAATAATTCGGATGAATAAAAATGGAAAAATACCCGCGGTATTTCTCGACAGGGATGGAACGATAATCGAGGAAATCGGTTTCATAAACGACCCGGATAAAGTGATGCCTATACCCGGTGCAATCGAAGCCGTGAAAAAACTAAACGATGCGGGTTTTTTAGTTATCGTGGTCTCCAACCAATCGGGAGTGGCACGAGGGTATTTCGACGAGGATACCGTAGTTTCGGTCAATAGGCGAATCGACGAAATTTTCCGTGAGGGCGGTGCCGAAATAGCGAAATTCTATTTCTGCCCGCATTATAAAGATGGTGTCGTTCCAAAGTATTCTATCGAGTGCGATTGCAGAAAACCTGCAACAGGGATGGTCCAAAAAGCGATGGAGGAACTCGATGTCGAACCTAAACTCGTAATCGGCGACAGGGAAAGCGATATAATGCTCGCAAAGAACATAGGTGTGAAATCTATACTCGTGCTTACAGGATACGGTGCGAAACAGAGCGCGGATGTTTTACAAATGGCTGATTTCGTAGCAGATGATATTTTGTGTGCGGTGGATTGGTTTTTAAATTTATGAAAAAATTGAGAAACACAAAAAAAATGCTTGCATCCGCCGATATTATTCATATAATATGATATGAAACTTAAAGTAAGTGAAATAACTATTTATGAAACAAGCAATTATAAAATATTGTTTTATTTCGATTTTTGCTGTCGCGATTCTTTCTGGTTGTGCTGGTAATAGTTCTTCACCGTCCGAGATGAAAATCTCACAGAACTCCGACGAGGCAAAAAAAATGCTCGCTCGCGCTCAGAAACTTTACGGCGATGGCGTAGTATATAATATGCGCGGCGAATGGTCGAAAGCCAGAGACTCTTTCGATTCCGCATTGAAAATTATATCTCAACTCGACCTCGAATATTCCGATAATATCTCCGACGATATCGATGCACTTTTGCGAGAAATCGCTTACGATTACCGCTTTACGCTTTCTCAATCGGAGACATTGAATGTGGAGAGTGCCCCTGTTGTGTTATCACTGGCTTTGTCCGAGGCGCCGTTCAGCGAACTGACGAAGAAAAGACTTCACCAACTTATGGATGAATTGCCTACCGATACGCTCGGAATCTCCCACGATTATCCGATTGTTATAAATGATAGGGTCAAGGAGAAAATCGTATTTTTCCAGACCGAAGCGAAAAAACCTATGACGAGGTGGTTGAAAAGGTCCCAAAAATATCTTCCGATGATACGGAAAATTTTCGCAGATGAGGGTATTCCGCAGGACCTCGCTTATTTACCACTCATAGAGAGCGGTTTCAATCCGAATGCTTATTCCTGGGCTCACGCAGTAGGGATTTGGCAATTTATTAAACCGACGGCGAAACATTTCGGTCTCAAGGTTAACTGGTGGGTCGATGAAAGAAGAGACCCCGAGAAAGCAACTTATGCAGCAGCGAAATATCTCAAAAAGCTTTACGGAATTTTTGGCGATTGGTATCTCGCACTCGCCGCATATAACTGCGGTGAAGGAAGAGTCCAGCGAAATATGGCAAAACAGAAAATAGATAACTATTGGGACCTCGATTTGCCCACTCAAACTGAAAATTATGTTCCGCTGTTTATAGCGGCTCTGCTAATTGCGAAGGAGCCAGAAAAATATGGTTTCGAGAAACCCGAGCCAGAAAAACCATTGGACTACGATGTGGTGTATGTGAATGAGGTGGTCGATTTGAAACTCGCCGCAAAATGCTCGAACACTACATTCGATACGCTCAAAATGCTAAATCCGGAACTCGTTCGTTCCTGCACGCCGCCGAAGGTGAAAAAATATCCGCTTAGAGTTCCCAAGGGGCGAGGTAAATTGTTTGTCGAAAATTATAGAAAAGTCCCCGAATCGGAGAAAATCGCCTGGGCGAGACATAAAGTTCGTAAGGGCGAAAGCCTTTGGACAATCGCTCGCAGATACAACACATCGGTTCAGGCTTTGATAGATGCGAATTCTATAAGAAAGCCCAAGGCACTGAAACCGGGCAGATATCTAATCATCCCGATGGATAGAGCATCGGCAGAAAGATATAATGCTAAATCGTATGCGGCAAAATCATCGGGAAGAAGAACATCGTATAGAACATACATCGTAAAATCGGGAGATACGCCATCACAGATAGCGGAGAAATTTAAAATCTCCACATCGAAACTGCTTGCGGCAAATAAACTGAGCAAAAAAAGCATAATAAAACCAGGGCAGAAATTGAAAATTCCAATTACTGTCGCTTCATCGGAGAATAGAAAAATTACACATACGGTCAGAAAAGGAGAAAGTCTTTGGTTAATAGCGAGGAGATACGGTGTGACAGTCGTAGATATTAAGAAGTGGAATTCTTTAAAATCCGATAGGTTGTCCGCCGGGCAAAAACTCGTTATTTTTGGCAAATCTTCATCTGTTAGTTCTAAAAAGGTGGCGAGTGCAGGTAATAGAAATAGGAAAATTACTCATCGGGTGAAAAGCGGTGAATCTCTGTGGTCGCTCGCGAAAAAATATGGCGTTTCCGTCAGTAAAATTAAATCGTGGAACAAACTCAAGACAGATAGATTGAGCATCGGGCAGAAACTCGTTATATATACTTCTGGCGGTAAAAATTACACGGAGAGCGGAAAGAAGAAAAAGGTTGTGCATACGGTTCGTAAAGGGGAGACACTGTGGACAATCGCTCGAAAGTATGGAACTAGCACAGATACCATTATTCAGCAGAATAATATCACCGACCCGACGAAAATAAAACCTGGCGATAAACTGAACATAGTTGTCCAATAGGAGGCAAAATGGAGGATGACGCCGAGAAAAAGCAGTATAAAAAAGAGTTGTTTATAAAATTATTGCTGATGCTCAGGGCGGGAGCTCTTTCTCAACTGGGGATAATAGAGAATCCTGTGACGAAAAAGAAGGAGGTCAAATTGGACCTCGCTCGCGAGACAATCGATATGCTCGATTTACTCGTTGAAAAGACATCGGGGAATCTAACAGATGCCGAGGATGAGATGCTGAAAAATCTAATTACCGAACTTCATCTGGCTTATGTTAAAGCGGAGAATGAAAGTAAAAATGAATGAAGATATTGAAAATGGTTTCGATTATTTGAGAAGAGCGATGGTGAAACATCAAATCGTCTCCCGTGGGATATCCGATAGCAGAGTTATAAATGCGATGCTGGAGGTGCCCCGTCATAAATTTGTTCCCGATGAGTTGATAGATTCAGCATACGACGATACGCCACTGCCGATAGGACACGGACAGACAATCAGTCAGCCATATATCGTCGCCTTTATGACGGAATTGTTGGAGCTTCGCCCGGATTATTCTGTTCTCGAAATCGGCACGGGTTCTGGTTATCAAGCGGCGGTTCTTTCGAGGATAGTTAAAAAAGTATATTCCGTCGAGCGAATCTCAGCTCTCGCAGAAAAAGCGAGAGATATCCATAGGGAACTTGGATACGATAATATCGAAATTTTTGTCCGCGATGGCTGGATGGGTCTCGATGAATTTGCACCTTACGACGGAATAATAGTTACGGCGGCGGCAACGAGGGTCCCTGAAAAATTGTTAGAACAGTTGAAAATCGGTGCTCATTTAGTTATTCCAATCGGTGATATCTATCAAAGACTGTGGAGATATACACTGACAGAGGATACTTACATCGAGGAGCCATCGATTGGCGTGAGGTTCGTGCCGATGATTAGCGGGGTGGAAAACAAATAGGAGGATATAAATGATAATTTGGATGATAATAATAATTATCTTGACAATATCGATGATATTATCGTATTATTTAATACCAAATTCATCGGAGATTGTCGTTGTCCACGCCTATGGTATTTTGTTAGTCTCGTTGGCTGTTTTATATAGGGTTTTTAAGAAAATGAGAATAAAAAGAATTGAGTCATTAATGTCGGAGTTGAATTATCTGAGGATGAAATTGGCTCAATTTGAGCAAAATCTGGATGAGCAAGAAATGCTCGATGAAGATGTAGACGAAAAAGAGGGGAGTGAATTATGACATATTGGATTATTGCGATTATTATTTTAAACTTGTATGTTTTGATTTTAACCAATGCTCCTCCTGTTGTTAAACTTAATGCTGTTATGGTATCTGTAATAGCTTTTGTTGCTCTTATAAGAATCTGGCAGAAAAAGCGAGAGAGAGCAATGGAAAAACTCGCAGACGAGCTCAAAGAATTGCAGAAGGAGAATGAGGAACTCAAAAAATTTGTTGAAAAGGTTGAAGAAGATTAGGAGGCAACAATGTTTATTATAGTTTTACTAATTCTGTTTGTCGATACAATAATGCTCGGTTATTTTGCTATTGAGTGTAATCCTTCAGGCACCACTTATTTAATACCGATGTATTTGCTCCAAATTATAGGCTATGCTGCTCTCTATCGGATTTATTTGAAAATGAAAAGTGGAAAACGAGAGAAACTTCAAGATGTTGTTAAAAAACTTCGTGAAGAAAATGAGGAACTAAAATCCACTATCCAGCAAAAGAATGCGGAAGATAAGAATACCGAAGAATGAATTTAATGAATTTCTAATCCGGAATTTTAATATTCAAAAATCTCGCTATAATATTTTCTAAATCGGAAATTCTGAATGGTTTTATCATAACCTTTTGCACATTCAATGCTTTTGCTTGCCTATGAAGTTTATCCGTGTCGAATCCTGTGACTATAATTATCGGCAAATTCTTATATTTTCTGCGAACTTTCCGTATTAATTCGAATCCACTTTTCTCTGGCATACGGATATCCGTTATTAATAAATCGTATTCGCCATTTGCCAAAAGGCGAGGAACTTCTCTCGGGTCGGTTGTTATTGTTATATTGAATCCCAAAATATTTCCAATTTCTTTTACAGTATAAATCCAATTTAATTCATCATCGACGAAGATTATGTGCGGAACTTTTTTCATTTTCACCTCACTGAAAATTATCAAAAGTATTATTAAATAATCTTAAAAATATATAACCGATTATTCAAAAAGCAAAGATTAAATGACTTTTAAATTGGAAAGTAATAGGATTTCGTAAGCTTCGATATTTTTTGAAATTATTCAGACAATTTAACTATTGTGATGTAATTTCTTTTTCGGAGGGACTCGAACCTCCATCCCGCTGTTGCGGGATAACAGCCACCCGCTCTATTAAAGTATGTTAATTCAATATCTCCGGCGGAGGGACTCGAACCCCCAACCTAGTGGTTAACAGCCACCCGCTCTACCGGTTGAGCTACGCCGGAAATAAATTTTCAATTCTAAATATTTATATCGTTTAACTTTGTCAAGATATTTTTGCCTGTATAGAACAATAAATTGTGCAAGATGGGAATAAAAGCACTTAAAATGGACTCTTTACCAAGATGATATCCACCCAGAGGTAGAATTATTGAGAAAGTTTTTCGGGATAAAAATACTTCAAGGAAAAACTTGACAAATTTTCCCAATAAAATATTTTTTCGCACTATGAGAAAAGAACGCAACATAGATGATACTCTAGGCTACCGCAATAAAGTGTTTTCACATCCGCCGAACACATATTCACGGCGATAAATTCATTTATATACATCCATTTATATTATCGAACTAAAAATTTAAAAAGGAGAAAAACTATGCGTAAAGGAGCATTGACAAGAGAGCAAGTGCGTAAAATCACACCGGGACAAGTTCACGATGTATTGAGCAGAACTATGCTCGCCGATGGTTTCCCGATTGTTGTGGATATGAAGAAAAGTCAAGGGATGTATCTGTTCGATGCCAAGGAGGGCAAACACTATCTCGACTTTTTCAGCTATTTCGCATCGTGGGCACTCGGACATAATCACCCTAAAATGAATGACCCTGAATTTATCGAGAAAATTTCATATATTGCTCGTCAGAAACCCTCCAACTCGGACCTTTATACTGTCGAAATGGCTCAGTTCGTCGCTACATTCGAGCGTGTCGCTATGCCTGATGAGTTTAAGCATCTATTTTTCATAAGCGGTGGAGCTCTCGCTGTGGAAAATGCGTTAAAAGTAGCATTCGATTGGAAAGTCCGCAAAAATATAGCCGCAGGCAAAGGCGAAAGGGGCTACAAGGTCATATATTTCAAGGACGCATTTCACGGGCGAACGGGATATACATTGACATTGACAAATACTTTCGACCCGAATAAGACTAAATATTTCCCAAAGTTCGACGATTGGTTCAAGGTGAATAACCCTGCGATAACTTTCCCGCTCGAAGGTGAAAATATCGCGAAGGTCGAAGCGGCTGAGAAAGAATCTCTGGCTCGAATCGAGAAAATCCTGACCGAGGATGGCGACGATGTAGCAGCGATAATAATCGAACCGATTCAGGCGGAAGGTGGAGATAATCATTTCCGCGGAGAATTTCTGAAAGGTCTTAGAGAACTCGCCGACAAATACGATGTTATGCTGATTTTCGACGAGGTGCAAACGGGTATCGGATTGACGGGAAAGTTCTGGTGCTATCAGCATTTCGGAGTAGTTCCAGATATAATTTCATTCGGCAAAAAGGCTCAAGTCTGCGGAATTATGGCAACCGATAGAGTCGATGAAGTCGAGGAGAATGTGTTCAACATTTCATCGAGGATAAATTCCACCTGGGGTGGGAATCTCGTCGATATGGTGCGTTCGCAAAAAATTCTCGAAATCATCGAGGAGGACAATCTTGTCGAAAACACCGAGAAAGTAGGGAAATATCTTCTGGATAAATTATTGGAACTTCAAGAAAGTTTCCCCGAACTCATATCCAACACACGGGGGCGAGGATTGATGTGCGCATTCGATTTACCGGACACGGCGATGCGAAATAAAGTCCGCCAGATGGCGTTCGAGAAAGGAGCGATAATCCTTCCCTGCGGAGCGAAAACAATCAGATTTCGTCCGGCTCTCATCTGCCAGAACGACGATGTCGATAGATTAATCGCGATACTATACGATGTCCTCAAATCTGTGAAATAAAAAACGGCGACATTGTAAAGAAACGCCACAATTTGTTCGAGCATAGGGAAATCCGATTTATCGAACATTGGGCATCCCAGCGATGTGATTTCAACTCATCGCGACGGCGCACTGTGCGACCCTATGAGTCCAGATATATCAATAAACGATTTTCTTGACAAATCCCAAATCTGCATTATTTTTAGCAGAGGAGGATAGGTAAAATGAAAATTCTTTCTACTTTTCTTTTATTATTTACTACTATTCTGTATTCAGAATGGCGGTTTATGCCTTATTGGGAAATTGAAGTGGATTATCTTCACAGTGCTTATGTTATTGAAACAGAATTAGAGGATTATATAATAATCGAAGGATCAAGCACTACCGATATATACGATTCAGATGGAAACATACTTTATAGTTATGTTGGAAGTGGTAAAAAATTTGCTGATCTGAATAACAATTGCACAATCGAAAGGTATGAATACATAAACGACACGATTAAGGTATATGAACCCTTCGATTCGCAAATAGCTTCTATTCCTTTTCCTGTTATGCCAGAGGAATCGCTTTTATTTTGGGGAGTCCTAAAATATCCCACTGATTCAGGTAGTATTCCCGGTGTTATATTTTCATCTTATTTAACTGCCGATTCAATTATTTGTGAAATGGACACAATTGATGAGTATTATGTTTCATATATAATTCCCCATATTGGAAAGGTGCGTATCTTGAATATGGATAATGAAATCATATACGAACAAGATTCGGGAAAAGTCATTAGAGATTTTGTATATGATGACAGTTCATTATATTTGTTCTGTGTGGATGAAACTGATAGTGTAGATGATGGTTGCGATTCCTATGTGCGGTTAATTTATGGTGATTTATATCTTAAAAAAATAACAGATGATTCAATTATAAATACTTTGTTTAATTTTATTGCTATAGAAAGTTACGGAGGAGGTTGGGCGGAGGCTTCCTATGATACATCCCGTATAGTCGACAAGTTCTTTTATGATAACAAGTTGTTCTTTTCAATATTACAAAGGTCTTGGTATTCCGGATATGGAGGACCACCTCACTGGGATAGGTTTTGGGCATTTTCATTCGATGATACTTTAACTCGATTAAATAGATTCCCCATTAGTCTCGGGTGGGAATGTGAAAGATATGCTCACATTTTCTGTGGAAATTTTATGTCGCCCGATTCGGTGAACTTGCTATATATTGATAATCTTTCTTATATCGATACTGTTTACGCTGCGATTTTGGATATCGAAGGTGATACATTATTTACATTTTTTGATACAATGGATTTTATTGCTAAAAATGGAATTAAAATACATAACAATTCCTTAGATAAAGATCTTATATTTTCATATAATAGAAACAAAATCGGTATATATCATATTCAATGGATTGACAAAATAAATGAGCAAAAAAATAAAATTGAGAATATTTATGTAAATGTCTTACCGAATCCGTTCAATTCTGTCTGCGAAATCACTGTCCCCGAGAATGCGAAAATCGAGATATACGATTTACGGGGAAATAACATCTATAATCCTTCTATCTCTGACTGCGTTGGAGCCGTCCCCCTTAATAAGGGGAACATCGAGATTGCAGAGCAATCGAGTAAGGGAATAATCTGGCAACCCGATGAAACAATCCCATCAGGCATCTATTTCGTGAGGGCAAAAATGCCTAATGGGCAGACGGCGAGCAGGAGAATTGTGTATATGAAATAATGTCCCAAACAGTCGGGGCTGCTTTCGCTGACGGAACAAGGAGAGGAATATTCTGTTAGTTATTTTCCCCGAGCTGCTCGTCTATGAGATTGAAAAGTTCGATTGGACTATTCACTTCGATTGCTTCTGTCGGAAGTGAGTCGAGAAAATTTTCACCGTATCTCGTCTGCGAAATTCTTTTATCGAACACGACAAGCACTCCCCTATCGGTTTCTGTGCGTATGAGTCTGCCGATACCTTGTCGAAATCTGATTACCGCCTGCGGAACGACATATTCCATAAATGGGTTGCCCCCTCTCATCGAGATTTGTTCCTGCTTGGCATCGGCATAAGGTTCGCCAGGAACCCCGAACGGCAATTTCGCAATGAACAACAGTTCGAGACTTTTGCCGGGAACATTTACCCCCTGCCAGAAACTTTCCGTTCCCAAAAGCACCGATTCGGTATCCTCGATGAACTGCCTCCTGATTGCGGAATGCGAACCGGATAAACTTTGCCCCAGCAATCTAATCCCCTCGCTTTTGAACTTTGGATGCAACTCGAAAAATACATTTTTCAGCATATTATAACTGGTGAAAAGAGCGAGTGTCCCCGAGCGAAACCTACGCGATGTCTCCCAGATTATCTCTGTGAACCTCTGCGTAAATATTTTTTCGTTGCCTCTATCGGGTCTCGGCATAAACTTAGCGATGGCAATTTTCAATTGATTGTCGTAATCGTATGGCGAGCCGAGAAGTAAAGTCCCCACTCTATCCGGTGGAGCGAGGTTAAAACCCAATGTATCGAGATAATAGTCGAACTTTTTCGCAACCGTAAGTGTCGCCGATGTGAAAATCGCCGAACCGATATTCTTATAAATCGAATTGTGCAGTATTTCACCTATATTGAGCGGAGCAAAGCACATTTTCGCCTTAGCATTGACATCATCGTTTGGTCTCGGACTTTCGAACCAATACACATAATCCCGCTCGGTGGGGCTCATAGCAGTCAATAATTCCTCGATTATGTCGTTTATTTTTGCTGTTTCGCCTTTGAGTTCCTCGCGAGTTCGCTCGATTTTCTCGTTGCTCACCTCTATGGACTCGTAAAATTTTTTCAAATTGTCGCGAACCGAATTCAAATAACGAACCATCTCCGCCCCGAGATTTTCGATTTTGCGAAAGACCGCATTGTCGGGGTCGTATCTTTTTCGGACACCATACTGCTGCTCACGCCAGTGGTATGCGTATTCCATTTGCTCTGTCAGTTCGTTGAAAAAATTATCGGCGAACGCTCTCGCGGAGACTATCGAATTCGTAGAAATTTTATATAGGTCAGCGTAATCCTGTCTGTTTTCCAGTGCAGAGAAAAGAAAAGCCAGAGTTCCATTCGGCTGAGGCATCTCGGAGAAAATGGAATCCAATGTAGAGCGGATACGCCATCGAGCGACAACACCACCGAAAGCATCCGATGCTACTCGCTCGAGATTGTGTGCCTCGTCGACTATGAGATAATCGTAATCGCCGAGTATCCCTCCGCCCAAATCCGAAAGCAAAAGTGCGTGGTTGACAACGATTAACTGCGATTCCTGAACTTTACGCCGAATCTTATATACGAAACAATCGTTGAAATACGGGCATTTTCTTCCGATGCAGGTGTGTCCATCCGCTCGGATTTTCTCCCAGAGATGAAATTGCCTCGAATTCATAAACGCACTGTTCTCGGAGATATCGCCAGAATGCGTATTCGCGAGCCAATTGGCTATATACAAAATTCCTTCCCGCTCTTTGAACGACAGCAGCGATGGATTTTTTATGTATCTTTCCACACGGAGAAGGCAGATATAATTTCCCTTTCCTTTGAGCAAAACCGATTTGAACGAAAACGGCAAGATTTTTTCCAGAAATGGAATATCATAGAAAAAAAGTTGTTCCTGAAGTGCTTTCGTATATGTGGAAACCACGACCTTTTCGCCATTGGCAACAGCCCAGTAAAGTGCGGGTATCAGATATGCGAACGATTTGCCGACACCTGTTCCCGCCTCGACCATAACGATTTTGCCATTAACGAGTGCATCCACAACGAACATTGCCATATTCTCTTGCTGTTCGCGATATTTGAAATCCGACATAATGGATTTAAGCGGGCTATCCTTGTCGAAATAATGCATAACCTCCTCGGGGTCGAACTCGATTTCCTCCGATGGCGGTTCACCGAACTCGTTTGTCAAATCGAGAATATATTTGCTAACAATTTCTGGCATATCGTAGTGTTTTAGCAAACGCTCTTCCCTCGCCTTTGCCCAGATTTCGAGCAGGTCGGCTTTATTCGCATAGCCGATTAAAAATTCCAATCTATCGAAAACTTTTTCATCGAGTGCGAGAATCGTTTTCCACAAACCGATGGCGGAATACAATGTGGCTTCGGCATCCTCGACGGCACGATGAGCTTTGGTCAGGTCGTAGCCGAAAAGTCCTGCAATGGTCTCGAGTTGATGATTTACCGAATTTGGATACAGCAATCTCACCAGCGGAAGAGTATCTATAACGGGATTGTTCAGCGGTGGATGACCGATATCGGTCAATTTCGCATTCGTGAAATTTACATCGAAAGGCGCATTGTGAGCGATTAGCGCCGAATCTCCGATAAATTCGAGAAATTCTGCGAGTGCATCGTCGATTTGCGGAGCATCTTTCAGCATATCGTTGTCGATACCAGTAAGTTGCATAACATAAAACGGAACAGGTCGATTAGGATTCACGAAAGTATCGAACCGCTGGAATTTTCCGTCGGGAGAGTATTTTACCGCGCCGATTTCTATTATGCAATCGGCATAGGGGTCGAGTCCTGTCGTTTCCAAATCGAAAGCGATTATATCGCTATAACCGAATATTTTATCTTCCATCTCTTTCATAAATTGATAAAAATAATAGAAACGAAACAAATTCAAAAAGGAATATGAAATTATTTGTAAAAATTTGGCACTTGACACACATTTCAAATGAGCGATTTTATGTTATGCGGGGAGTTCAAATTGAAGAAAATAATTCACACAATAGCCGATACAATCGCGTTTTTTAGACCGCTGCTTCTGATACCGATATGGACACCGGCGATTATCGGTTTCTGGAATGGCGGCGGAAATAAAGGTATCGGCGGAGAATGGGAACTCATTCTACTGACGACATTTCTCGGTGCGGGAATATACGGTATCAACCAACTTTTCGATGTCGCTGGCGATAGAACCAATAATAAAAATCTTCCGTTCGCACTGGGCTTTCTGTCGCCGATGTTCGTAAAATCGCTGATATTACTATCCTTTTTGGGCGCGTTGATTGTGGCGTTTCCGATGGGCTTATTGGTCGATTTGCTCGTGATTTTAGGGATTTTACTCGGCATCGCATATTCCGTTCCACCATTTAGGTTCAAGGACAGAGCGATTTACGCACTGATATCCAATGGATTAGGACACGGAATGCTGATATATATCATCGGATATGCTTTCGCACTCGCTAAAATGGAAAATGCTCGATGGGATTGGTTCGTAATACTGCGGTCGCTGGCTTATGGAATCGCATATAGCGCCGTATATCTATTCACCACAGTTCCCGATGTCGATGGCGACAGAAAAGTTGGTAAAAACACATTCGCAGTTCGCTATGGTGAACGAAAAACCATAGCAGTGGGATTATTAGGTGTATTTCTCGCGGGAGCAGCAGGATTGGCATTTAAGGAAACCGCACTGTTTTTGACCGCTATGATATCGCTGCCGTTTTATTTTGCTGCGATGTCATCGAGAGAAATTCAGCCGAAGCTTGTTGTCAGAGCGAACAAGGTTGCGGTGCTGATACTGGCACTATGTGCCTGTTTCTATATCCCGACATTCATCGTGCCAGTGATTATCGCCATCGTGTTCGCAGCGATTTACAATAGAACTCGGCTGGGCGTAAAATACCCTTAAAAGGAAATCTATCGTGGAAATTTTTTTAATATCACTACGCAGCGGAAGTTATGGCAATGGCTACATTGTTTCGGATGGTTTCACATCTCTTCTTTTCGATGCAGGCGTGCCGAAAAAATTTGTCGTCGGTGCGATGCGAGAATTTGGTATTCCGAAACCGAATAATATATTCATCTCTCACGAGCATACCGACCATATAAAAACTTTGGATATACTCGTTCGAGCGTTCTCGCCGACCGTGTATGCAACCGCGGGAACATTCGGCGCTATGTCCATCGGCACGAACGGAGCGGATAGAGAAATCGTCGATGTCGGAAACGAAATCGCTGTCGGCAATTTTGCCATTCGATTTATTCCGAAACCGCACGATGCAGCAGAACCTGTCTCGTTTATTGTCGAACACACATCCGGCGAAAAAATCGCGATAATAACCGATATAGGCTACCCCGAAAAATCTGTTATCGATGCGGTAAAAAATGCAAATACTCTCCTCATCGAATCGAACTACGAACCTGAAATGCTTCGCAACTCCGACTATCCCGATAATTTAAAGAAACGAATCGCTGGCGACAATGGTCATCTATCCAATTTGCAATGTGTGGAATTTTTGCAAGAAATGTCGTTCGGCAAAATTTCAACTGTGATTTTGGGGCATCTGTCCGAGAAAAATAATTCTCCGCTGCTTGCATTCGACAGAGCGAAATCGCAAATTCCCCAAAAAACAAAACTTCTCGTCGCATCGAGATACGAACCCGTGGCGGTGAAGGTGAAATAGGAAAGTTATCTTTTGCATTTCATTATAGAATCGATTTTACTAAAAGCATCTTTCTCGCTCAATGTCATCGGATAGATGACATAATTCCCGCTCTTATCGAAAATAATAATCGCCGGGGTAGTCTGCAAATTCCATCGCCGGATTTTTGCTGCGCTTTCGCCCTCAGTATAAGATTGCGTATAGAAAACCTCGAAATCTTGTATATTAAAACGGTCGATGATAGTATTCCGCATTTGCTCTGCCAACGATGAATCGGTATCGAGAAAAAGAAATGCCAAAGATACATCGTCGTAATTTTTCGATATCTTCCCCGCGATTTTCAATGTCGACTGAATCCACGCTTGCCTGTCGCCGATTCTTATAAGGACAATAACGGAAAAACTTTTTTTATTATTTTTGACAAAATTTCCGATTGTGGCGATTTTCCCCGTATGTATTATGTGTAATGTATCTGTAAGGAAATTTTCTTCATCTATCTGTGCAGATGTATCTACCACTAATCCACAATTTCTGCATTTTGCTTCGTTAATCGAAAATACGAGTAGCAAAAGATATATTATAATTCTAAATTTCATATTCTTATATATCCCAATTTTAATTCGATTTTATTTTCTTTCAGCAACAAATCCCTATTGAGAAAAATTATCCTATTTTTCCAACTGGTTATCGGTTGCCAGTCGTTATCGATTTTCAACGAACCTAAATATATCGGAGTATCGTATTTCACATTATACATATCGACATAATAAGGTGGATTGTGTTCTCGAAAAACTATAAATAGCGAGTCATCTAAAAAATCCGCATAATACTGAACACTCCACTTATAACTTTTCAATTTATTCTTAAGAACTTCCTTTTGGTCAGGTCCATATTTTAGGTCATATATAGAAAATTCTTTATAAATTGGGAGTAGCCACTTTTTCTCACTTTTTTCATCCATAGAATATTTAAACATAATGGGATAAAATGAAAACACGCCATATAGTGTATTATCTTTTTTCAACACTTGTGATGGAGATGTAGAGATTACCCTTATTTTCCCTATTGCCAAATCTGAAGGATATTCTGCAATATCCGATATGAATTTTAGTTTATTGAGCTCATATATACCCACAGTATAATTGAATGGTGTTTCATCATTATTTATATCTTGAAATCCTATTGTAAATATATAGTTATCTAGTATTTTATAATGAATAGCAAATCTTGTTTCCAGCGGGAAAATAAATTTTCTGAGCGCAGATTTATTTTTGATATTAAATAAAATTCCTTTAGGATTATATTCGCTTGTGGTAGCCAACAATAAAGTATCATCTATGAGTTGTATTTCGTTTAATCTCGTATCATAAATTAAATCATCTATAAATTTTCCTGTTGTATCATAAGAGAAAATTCGACCTTGGTCGGGAGGGAAAAAATAACTAATCAGAATTCTATTCTTATTATTAGATATAGGAATTGGACAAGTTCTCCAGGGAATTAATTCAAGGGCTCTTTTCGATAAACCACGCTTTAAAAATATTTTGTAGCTGTAATCTATATTATAATCGATTATATCGGTTTTACATAAAGGAGCATCAAACAAATCGTAATTTACTGTGTTGCCTTTTTCCATGTCTTTGCATTTAAATCCACTAATCGAAAATACGAGTAGCAAAAGATATATTATAATTCTAAATTTCATATTCTTATATATCCCAATTTTAATTCGATTTTATTTTCTTTCAGCAACAAATCCCTATTGAGAAAAATTATCCTATTTTTCCAACTGGTTATCGGTTGCCAGTCGTTATCGATTTTCAACGAACCTAAATATATCGGAGTATCGTATTTCACATTATACATATCGACATAATAAGGTGGATTGTGTTCTCGAAAAACTATAAATAGCGAGTCATCTAAAAAATCCGCATAATACTGAACACTCCACTTGTCTTTCGATAATTGTTTGTATAGGGCATTTTCTTTCCCCGGTGCTACATTTGGGGCTAAATATGGAATCGCAAAATCATTGATTTTTAATGCCCATAATTGTTCTGTATTACTTTTTATATTATGGATGAAAAAAACGGGGAAATGTGAAAACACTCCATATACGATATTATTTTTTAATGCAAAATGTGCCGGTGCTCCTGTTTCAACACGAACATATTCATTAATATAATTATGAAGTTTTATAGGATAACCCGCCATATCTTCAATGAACTGCAAAGAATTTTTATTATAGCATCCAACAGTCCAATCATAATCAAAATCTTCTGGATTAGATATATCCTGCGAACCAATTGTAAATATATATTCCCCAATCATTTTATAAACAATTGCCACTCTCGGTTCAAATGGAAATTGAATTTTTCTAAATAATTTACCATTCGAATTTAGTAATAATCCAATTCTATTATAGCCAAGTTTTGTGCACAGTAAAAGAGAATCATTTATAATTTGAGGATACTCGACAGCATCAGAAAATTTAAAACTTCCGAGTATTTTCCCTGTTGTGTCTATATATGTTATTTTACTTCCATTTGAGAAGGAAAATAAAAGCACAACAATTTTATTCGAGTCTGCGCATATAGATAGAGGAGTATCGAACTTGGAAATTTTTTTCAAAATATCATTGTCTAATTTATCTTTAATAGAAATTGTCTTTGTATATTCGATATTAAAGCCTTCGATATTTTCATCAACTTTTGGGAGATTCTCCAACAAATTCCTAAAAGAAATATTTTTGCCTTCCGCAAAAGATAAAAACAATAGAGGAATCATAATAAATACAATTCCCCATATTATTTTCTTTATTGTTTTTATTGATATGAATCGCATTGTGTCCAAACCGTATCGTGGCCTGTTGTTCGGGCATCGAAATAGTAGTATAAACCATTTTCAGTTTTTACAATCTTCAATGTTCCGCTCAACTTAACGAGTGAACCATCCTTGGGAATTTGTTGCTCACTCGCATACATAGAACAATTTCTCTCTGAACCGATATATTCAAAAACCAATCTATTTCCCCATAGTTTCCCATAGGGTTTGGCGGAGTTTATACGGGTCGAGTTCCT
>CAYRNI010000018.1:20295-25758 GCA_964425665.1 uncultured bacterium | reverse complement strand
TTAGCAAAAAACATTCTCAAATATCTTGTATATTATATATAATTCTTTACTATTTGAAAAGGAATTTTTAAAAATTTGCTATGGAACTTAATGAGAACCAGAAAAAAATTTCTGACCCAGGTTTCGATGTGATTGTCTGCGCTGGTGCTGGCACGGGAAAAACTACCGTTTTGGCTACGAGATTTCTACGGTATATTAATGAATCGAATGCAGAAAATGTTTATGAACTCGCGAAAAGATGTTGTGCGATAACATTCACCGAAAAATCTGCGAACGAGATGCGAGAGCGAGTTTTCCAATATGCGTTCGAAAAATTCCACGAGACAGGAGAACAGCGCTGGTTCGAGATATACAGGTCTTTAGAATTCGCTCAGATTTCAACTATCCATTCATTTTGTCGCTCGCTCATAGCTCAGGATCCTCTTGGTGCGGAGATGGAGCCGAATTTCGATGTGGAATCCAAAGAAATACCCGCAGAGGAATATACGGAGCAATTTCTTTCGCATCTTATCGAAAATTATCCGCAGATGATGGATGAAATCTTTTGGGCGATTAAGAAATTAGGGAGAGGAAATATCAAAACCTGCCTGAGTGAGATGTTCAAAAAGAGGCAATATCTCGGCGATAGTATATCGGAACTCGCCCGCGCCGAACCCTATGAGCTGAGAATAAAATATCAGAATTTTATCGACAATAAGGAGCGAGATTTTGCAGAAATTGTTCGCGAGCGATTACAGGATTTTATCGATTCATCGGAGAAAAATTCGGCGAGCGATGAATTGCTCGCAGAAATCGAGAAAATCTTGTTGGAATGCGAGCCGAATGGCGAATTTCTCGAAGAAATTTTTGACGCATTAAAAGGTCGAAGAATACCGAAATTGCGGAAACTCGTTGAAATTCGCGAGTATTTGAAAAAAATGAAATTTATCGGATTAGAATTGACCGAAAGCGAACTAAACGAAATCGCTCGGTTATCGATAGAAATGGCTAAACTATATGTGGAATTTGAGAAATATATCTGGCTCGGATATGAGAAAGAATCCACAGTAGATTTCAATGAGTTGCTTATAAGAGCATTAAATCTTATCGAGAACATAACACCTGAGCAGGTGCGTAAAATATTCCCTATGCACTTGCTCGTGGATGAATTTCAAGATACATCGCCGATTCAATGGAAAATTATTCGCAAACTGGCAGATTATAGCGACAGTGTTATGTTTGTCGGTGATGAGAAGCAATCGATATATCGCTTCCGTGGTGCCGATGTCTCCGTTGTGAAAAAAGGGGAGAGGTATATATCGCGGCGTGATGGTGGTAAATCGGGAGTTGCATTTCCAATGAATGAGAATTATCGGACATCGAAAAGATTGCTGGAAATTTTCAATAAAATTTTTAATAATTGTTTTCCTGCAAAAGCCACATTCGATTTCGAGGCGGAATTTCAGGAACTTAAACCTGCTGAAAATGCCGATGATGATGGTTTTTTATGGCTCATAAATCCCGATGTTTTGGATAATGAGGGAAATTTTGCGATAGAACAGACACATATAGTCGGCGATATAATAAAAATGTCGCTGGACAAAGGTATTCCCGATGGCAGGAGATGGAATTTTGGTGATTTTCTCGTTCTTGCGACATCTATCGAGAAGGTTTTCAATATTGTCGCGCATCTCGGAGAACTCGGTATTCCTGCCATTCCGCTGGTGAATTCGGGTTTCTATTCCGCTTCTGAAATAATTTTTCTTCGCTCGCTCGTGGATTTTCTCGCAGATACACGAAGAAATGGTGCATTGTTCTCATTGCTCACTCATCCGATTTTCGATATCGGTATGGACAAAATATACGAGATTTTGGGAAATGAAACCGATATCTCTCTATGGGATAGATTGAAAATTTTTTATGAAGGATACGATAAAAGTAAAAATTACTCTGATGATGAGATTAAGTTGATGAAATCGTTTGAAAAGTTGTCCGATATGCTCGAAAATTTGGCGAATAAGTCGATATATTCGATTCTCGAACAATTTTTATCCGATGAAGAAATCTTATCCAAAATTCTCGATGATACGCCCGATTTTCGCTCGGCGAATATTCATAAATTCCTGATGCACATCTATGAACTCGAAGCCTCGGGTCGGGATGTTAATGAAATATCCGAGAATTTGCGTTCAGAAAAAGATAAAAACGAAACAGGCTTTGCCACTCCGTCGGAGACTGTCGATGTTGTTCGCGTAAGCACGATTCATTCGGCGAAGGGGCTCGAGGCGAATATAGTTATCGTCTGCGATAGAGGTTCGAAAGGTAGAGATTGGAGCTCTAATACAAAGTTTTATGCCGAGCCAGAAATTCCATATATGTTCGTGCCCAAAATTCCGAATAACGATAGCAAATTTTTCGCTCTGATTAGGCAAATCGCTTCGCTTAAAAACGATGCTGAATCCAAGAGGTTGTTCTATGTTGCGTTCACGAGAGCGAGAAGACATTTATTCATAGTGCCGACCAAGAATGGTGGCGATTTTTTCTCGAATACCATTTCAGCATTAGGGGGGAAGTTCGACAAAAAAGGAAGGGAAATTTTGTGGAGCGAAAATATTCCCGATGGCGTGAATGTATTGAACGCAAGTGAAATCTGGTATCCTGAAAATGGGAAGATTGCCGAAAGAAAAGCGGAATACAAACCTGTTATAGATTATGTCGATAAGGAAATAATTTCTGAAAATCTCTGGATTTCGGTGACAGATGCTGCATCATTTTTCACCTGCCCGCAATATTTCAAGTTGAAATCGAATATTCTTACTGGTGAATATAGCGAATCGGAGCGCAAAGAGTTTCCACCGAATGAATTCGGCAGTATTGTTCATAAAATTCTTTCTACCTTGCCGGGTGATGAAGCGGAAATTGTCCAAATGGCAGAAAGGCTCTGCGCCGATGAAAAGGTGAAAAAATCGGTATTAAGGACGGTCGAAAAATTTTTGAATAGTGATTTTTTCAAAAGTTTAAAAGATGATGTTGATACAGAAGTTCCGTTATACTTTTCGGTGAATGGTATTAGATTCAAGGGATTCATAGATGCGATGACTGAAAATATGCTCTGGGATTACAAAACTGGAAGGCGAAATTCTTTCACCGAACTCGAATACTTTTATCAATTGAATATTTATCGTCTCGCGATGGCGAAATATCGTAACATCGAACCGGAAAGAATCGAGGCAAAAATTATATGGCTTTCCGGTAGCAATTTGAATGTTCAACATATCGAATGGGATGATAAAATATTCGATAAAATCGAAATGTTAAAAAGTGATTTCACCGATAAAGAGAAATTTGAATCGCTCGCAGCAGTCAGAAATTATTGCGATTATTGTCCAATGAGAAGATATTGCGAGATACTTAAATAATGTTTTAATTATAACTAAAATTCGTTTGCTAAAATTTCTATGAATAATTTAATTGATTTTAGATTATAAACAAAAAAGTGATGGGTTTTATGGATGAAGAGACGGATAACGATTTTTCCGCAGTCGAGCTCGATAGTCTGCCTAATAGATTGATTACTGTTCCCAATATTTTGACAATGTTGAGAATACTTTTGCTACCGTTTTTAGTCTATGCACTCGATATTGGAAGAACTCGTGGTTATATGCTTGCAATTGTCATCGGTTCGATTATGATTTTGACCGATATTTTCGACGGCATAATCGCTCGCTATTTCGACCAATATTCCCGAATTGGTGTTATATTGGACCCTACATTCGACAAACTTATCATAATTACACTCGCGATATATTTCGCTGTTAAAAATCAGATACCGACCTGGATAGCGATAATCGTTGTCGCGAGAGATATAACTTTCCTCGTATTCGGTGCAGTGATGGTAATGCGAAAAATGGCACCAAAACCGATTATATGGGGAAGGTTGTATCCACTGCTATGGGGAATCACATTTTTGCTTTTATTGGTAAAACTCGATGCACTTGCTTGGTCGCTGATGATTGTCGCGTTAATTCTTGGAATTTTCTCCGCTGGTGCTTATTATAATAAATATAGAAAAACGATGGAGAGGAGAAAATGAGACAGTTCGCAGTAATAGGTCTTGGAAGATTCGGAATGAAAGTCGCATTGACGCTCGCCGAACTCGGTATGCCAGTAATCGCCATCGATAATAATGCTCGTAGGGTTGAACTCATCGCGGATAAGGTTGCATTTGCACTCAAAGCCGATGCCACCGACAAGAAGGCATTGGGTATGGCTGGTGTCAGTTCCGCCGATGTCGCTGTTGTATCGCTGGGAGAACAATTGGAGGCATCTGTTCTCGTGACGATAATCCTTCGTGAGATAGGTGTCGAGCAGATTATCGTTAAAGGCACGAGTCCAGAACACGGAAAGATTTTGGAACTCGTCGGCGCTTCGCAAGTGGTGTTTCCCGAGGAGGATATCGCTCAAAGAGTGGCGCAGAAAATCATCGCACCGAATATTGTCGACCACATCCCGCTACTTCCTGGATATAGCATCATCGAATTTGTTGCACCGGAACAATTTTTGGGAAAAACATTGCTCGATTTGAACCTTCGAAGAAATTTCGGTGTGGAGGTTCTCGTTATAAGGAAGGGGGAAAATATCAAGGTCATACCATCCGCTATGGATAAAATAGAGGAGGGCGATACATTGGTGATTCTCGGCAGGGACGAGGATGTGCAGAAAATTAGAAGTGTGGAGTAAAAAACATCGGGATTTGATTTGGATTTGAAAAGGTTTCAGAGAAGGCATATTTTTATAATGATAATTATCGTATCATTATGTGTTCTTGTGTATTATGATGATTGTTTAAAGTGTATTATAAGGTAATGTTTTATCACTTTCACAATAAAAAGGGAATGAGAGGAGCATTGTGATAGCAATCGACGAGAAATACAAGCCAACTGGCGAAAGGTATGAAACAGCGTTGGCAAAATATCGAGAATTTTTAGATAGAATAGAGAACCGAGCAGAGCAGGTGAAAAAATTTGTCCAATGGTTAGAGAATAAAACGAGTTGGCTCTGGTCTCCTGCGAGCACGAGATTCCATCTGAATATACCGGGTGGATTGTTGATTCATTCCGTCGGTGTGACCGAGACTCTTTTGAAAATTCGCGATACGCTCGCACCTCGTTATTCTGATGAATCGTGCATTATAGTCGCGTTATTCCACGATGTCGGTAAGGTCGGCGAGGAAAACAACCCGTATTACATACCGGACCCGCACTATAAGGGCAATGATATAAAATATGTCTCGAATCCCGAAGTAACCGCGATGGGAATAGCGGTGCGAAGTTTATACATTGTGGGACAGTTCATACCGCTTTCAGCCGAGGAGTCTCAGGCGATTTGCTATCACGATGGACAGTATATTCCGGAGAATCGCCCTGTCGCTCTCAAAGAGAAACCGCTGTTGCTTATGCTTCACTATGCGGACCTATGGACAGC
>CAYRNI010000018.1:0-20195 GCA_964425665.1 uncultured bacterium | reverse complement strand
CTCTCAAAGAGAAACCGCTGTTGCTTATGCTTCACTATGCGGACCTATGGACAGCGTCGGTGCTGGAGTAAGGTGTTTTGCAAATCGAATTCACAAAAATTATCGGCGATATGTATCTTTGCGAAAATCGATTCGTTTGACATAGATGTAGTGTTTTTCAAAATTCACCTTGAAAATTATACGAATTGCTCCGAAACGCAACCTATAAAATCCTCTCCATTTACCTTTAAGTTTGATTACATCGATATTAACATCTGCGCCATCGATGAGGTCTATGAATTTATCGAACAGATCGAGAAGTTTCTCTTCTGATATTGCTCCCGATTCGATAAACTTTTCTGCCTGATTGCTTAAACCCACTTGGAACATTATTCTCGCTCCAGTATAAGAACTTTCGCGACATCATCTTCGCCGGGGTCATCACCATAAAGTTCCTCGATTTCACGCTGCTCTTCGTCCGAAATTTTAGGCAGCAGTAGCAACATAAGTTCCCTGAATTTTGCATCGAATTCTTTTTCCATCGCCTTTCGAACGGCATTTTCTATTAGCTCGCTCAATTTTTTTTCATCTATCATCACAGTCATTCTTCACCCCTATATATTCTTGTTTCAAAATACTTTGTCGTAATTCGATGTCAAGTATAAACGAAAAGATGATTTAATAAAAAAGCGGGCAACTTTTTCAAGCGCCCGCTGAGTTCACCTCATAATTTCTATGAAATTCTATTCTTTTTTCGCCCAGCTATAGTCGAGTTCCGACAATTGCTTGTATAGATTCCATCTTCTATCGACATCGTATTGAGCGAGTTCGGCGAGTTTCTTAGCTCGTTCTGGCTTTATCCTTGTCAATACCCGATAGCGGTTCTCACTATACATATACTCGGTTATCGGAATTGATGGCGCTTTGCTGTCGAGTTGCAGAGGATTTAGTCCCTGTTTGATTCTTCTCGGGTCGTAGCGATACAGAAGCCAATGTCCTGAATTGACCGCTTTCTTCTGCTGTTCGAGTTGCTTAGACATATCGATTCCGTGAGCGATACAGGGGGAGTAGCAGATAATAAGCGATGGACCTTCGTAACTTTCCGCCTCCACCATCGCCTTGACCGCCTGAGCAGGATTGGCACCGATAGCGATTTGAGCAACATAGACATATCCATATCCCTGATAAATCAACCCGAGGTCCTTTTTCGGGGTCGGTTTTCCAGCAGCCGCAAATTTAGCCGTGCTTCCACGAGCGGTGGCTTTCGATGCCTGTCCGCCGGTATTGGAATATACTTCCGTATCTAAAACCAACATATTGACATTGCGACCCTTGGCAAGGACATGGTCGAGACCACCATAACCTATGTCGTATGCCCAGCCGTCACCACCGATTATCCATATCGATTTTCTGACGAGATAGTCGGCGAGAGATTCCATCTGTGCATCGTTATGTTCTTTCGCCAATTCCTTGATTCGAGCTACTCTTTTCCGCTGTTGCTCGATACCCTCATCTGTCGATTGGTCGGCATTGAGAACCTCATTCTTCAAATCGGCGGGGACATAATCTATTTTCTCGAGCCATTCTCGTGCTTCCTGCTGCAATCGTTCGGTCGTGAGACGGAAACCGAAGCCGACTTCCGCATTGTCCTCGAAAAGGCTGTTTGTCCACGCGGGTCCGAGACCATCACTGCGTTTGCAGTATGGAGTGGTCGGCAGATTGCCTCCGTATATACTCGAACATCCAGTCGCATTGGCGATGAGCATCCTGTCGCCGAATAGTTGCGTCGCGAGTTTGACATAAGGAGTTTCGCCACATCCAGCACAAGCTCCGCTGAACTCGAAGAGAGGCCGCAGTAATTGACTGCCTTTCACAGTTTTCTTATTGAATGTTTTCGGGTCGGTCTCAGGAAGACTCAGGAAGAAATCCCAGTTCTTAATTTCATCTTCTCTGACATCGAGTAATCTCTCGAGATGAAGAGATTTTTCTTTGGTGGGGCAGACATCGATACATAGACCACAACCGGTGCAATCCTCTGGAGCAACTTGCACGGTATATTTCATCCCAGTGTAGTCTCTACCTTTCGCATCGACAGATTTGAATGTGGACGGCGCATTTTCGAGATGTTTCGGGTCGTATATTTTCATTCTAATTGCGGCGTGCGGACAAACTATACTGCAAAAACCGCATTGGATACATCTGTCCGCATCCCAGATGGGAATATCTGTCGCGACATTGCGTTTTTCGTATTGGGTCGTTCCAGTGGGCCATTGACCATTGGCGGGCATTTTAGACACGGGTAATTTATCGCCTTCGAGTCTTATCAGTTGAGCGGTTACATCTTTGACAAAATCGGGAGCATTATCAGGGACAGTCGGCGGCATCTCGATTGTGCTTGTCGCCTTATCGGGATATTTAACCTCGAAAACCTTGTCGAGTGCGGCATCCACAGCGTTTATGTTCATTTGGACGATTTCATCGCCTTTGCTACCATAGGTTTTCTTGATGAACTTTTTCACCAGTTCGATGGCTTGCTCGGGAGGGATAACATTCGCGACTTGGAAAAATGCCGCCTGCATCGTCGTATTGATTCTTCCGCCCAGTCCGAGTTCCTTTGCAATGTCCACCGCATCGATGACATAGAACTTTGCCTTTTTCTCGATGATTTGCTCTTGGACCTTTCTCGGAAGTTTATCCCAAACTTCATCTTTGCTATACGGGGAATTAAGCAGAAATGTTCCGCCTTCCTTCAGTTGCCCGAGTATATCGTATTTGAACAGAAATGTCCAGTTATGGCAACCGATAAAATCTGCATTCTGACACAGATATGTGCTTCTAATCGGTTTGTCGCCGAACCGAAGATGGCTCGTAGTTCTCGCACCCGCTCTTTTCGAGTCGTAGACGAAATATCCCTGCGCGTATTTGTCGGTTGCCTCGCCGATAATTTTAATCGAGTTTTTATTCGCACCCACAGTGCCATCGGAACCGAGTCCCCAGAACATAGCCTCGTATGAATTACTGCATTTTTTTGTGAATTCGTCATCCCATTCGATGCTCGTATTAGTGACATCGTCGAAAATCCCGACAGTGAAATGATTTTTCGGATTTTCAGCATCTAAATTGTCGAATACACCCTTGACCATACCGGATGTGAATTCTTTCGAGGACAAGCCGTATCTTCCACCGATAATAAGTGGTCTCTCTTTGAACGGAGCGATACCTCGCTCGAGCATTTCATCCACTGCGGCGACGACATCGAGGTAGAGCGGTTCGCCGAGACTACCCGGCTCCTTTGTTCTGTCCAGAACTGCAATCTTTTTCACTGTCGGAGGTAGTGCCTTAGCGAGATACTCTGTGCTGAACGGACGATAAAGTCTAACCTTGATGACACCGACTTTTTCACCCATCGAATTGAAAACCTCAACGGCTTCGTGAGCTGTCTCTGTTCCAGAACCCATAAGTATGACGACTTTTTCCGCATCGGGAGCACCGACATATTGGAACACTTTGTATTCACGACCGACGATTTTTTTGAATTTGTCCATATATTTCTGGACAATATCGGGTGCTTTGAGATAGAATTTGTTCACCGTTTCGCGCCCCTGAAAATAGACATCGGGATTTTGACTGGTTCCGCTAATCATCGGATGGTCTGGCGATAGACCTCGTTTTCTGTGTGCGATGACGAATTCATCCTCTATCATCGCTCTCATATCGTCCTTTTCGAGGACCTCGATTTTCTGAATTTCGTGGCTCGTGCGGAAACCATCGAAGAAATGAATGAATGGAAGTCTGCATTCGAGTGATGCAGCGGTCGAAATCAACGCGATATCCATCACCTCCTGAACACTTCCCGATGGCATCATACAGAAACCTGTTGTTCTCGTGTTCATTACATCGGAGTGGTCTCCGAAAATGGAAAGAGCCTGGCAGGCGAGCGAACGAGCAGCGATATGAAATACACCGGGCAGAAGTTCCGCAGCGATTTTGTGCATATTGGGTATCATCAGAAGAAGACCTTGACTGGCTGTGAATGTGGTTGCCAGCGCTCCCGATGCCAATGCACCGTGAATCGCACCGGATGCTCCGCCCTCGGATTCCATCTCGACTACCTCTGGAACAGTTCCCCAGATGTTTGTTTCACCAGCGGCGGATTTTGCATCGGCAATTTCACCCATAGGACTCGATGGTGTAATCGGGTAAATCGCTATCACTTCGTTACAGGCGTGGGCAACATGTGCGACGGCACTATTGCCGTCCATTGGAACCTTTTTTCTTGCCATAGTTTCACCTCTTATTTTTGGTCATTGTAATTTCAAATATTAACTTGCTAAAATAATCACAAAAAAACAAATGTCAAATTATTTTTCAAATTTGTTGTCTGCATTTTTTTGTTCTTATGTTTTCATATCGGAAAAATTTCACCCACAAATCTACCCTACAATTGAGCTAAAATAATTTTCCTAATAATTGTCGATAAAGGGGACATTTTTTATTTGGAAAAAGAAGGATTGTTTATAAATTCATTTGAATTGGAAGGAGAGGAAAATGAAGAGTAATCCGGAACCTGTCTGTCAGTTTTGCGGTAGAACCGCCGATGAAGCGGGGGGATTGATTCGAGGTAATTTGGGCGGACTTATCTGTGCGGATTGTGTTCATGCCATTCATAATCTATTGCAGGATAAGAAAAGGGAGAAACCAAAGTTACCATTCGATGAGAAAACTCTGCCGAAACCGAAAGAGATAAAAGAATTTTTGGATAAATATGTTATCGGGCAGGAAAATGCGAAAATTGTCGTTGCGGTGTCTGTGTATAATCACTACAAGAGGGTCTTGCATTTTCTCGAACAAAAGCCTGGCGATGTTGAACTCGAGAAGAGCAATATCTTGATGGTTGGTCCAACAGGTGTGGGAAAAACACTTATCGCACAGACACTCGCTCGATTTCTAAATGTTCCATTTGCCATCGCCGACGCCACGACATTGACCGAGGCAGGATATGTCGGAGAAGATGTGGAAAATATCTTGGTTAGATTGCTCCAAACCGCTAATTATAATGTTCCACTCGCAGAATTGGGCATAATTTACATCGACGAGCTCGATAAAATCGGACGGAAATCTGAAAATCCATCGATAACGAAGGATGTCTCCGGCGAAGGTGTCCAACAGGCACTTCTAAAACTTTTGGAGAATACCGATGCCTTAGTTCCGCCCGAGGGCGGTAGAAAACATCCCGAACAGCCGCTCATCAAGATAAATACATCGAACATTTTATTCATCGCAGGCGGTCATTTCGATGGATTGGATAAAATTGTCGCACGGAGAACGAGCGAAGTTCTAATCGGTTTCGATGGAAAATCTCGCAAAAAGCTCGATACCGCAGAACTTTTGAATAAAATCGAACCAGAGGATTTGATTCACTACGGTTTAATTCCTGAACTCGTGGGAAGATTGCCAGTGGTCGTAAGTCTTCCACCGCTTGATAAAAATGCTTTGAGGAGCATTTTACTCGAACCTCGCAATGCACTTATAAAGCAATATAGAACGCTTTTTGAAATGGAAAATGTGGAACTCGAAATCGAGGATTCTGCGATAGATGCTATCGTCGATGAAGCGGCAAAGAAAAAAACAGGTGCTCGCGCATTGAAGTCGATAGTGGAGCAAATTTTTATACCGATAACTTACGAACTACCATCGCGGAAAGATGTTAAAAAATTGATAATTACAGCAGATACGGTAAAAAAAGGTGCCGACCCGATTTGGATTACATCCGATAGTAACCGAGATATGGCACAACAAAAAACCGCTATTTAATCGAGATGGGGAAAAATAAAAAATACGATGTTTCGGCAACTCATCGAGTCGCAGTAGGGGCTTATATTTTCGATGATGATGGGAGAATGCTCCTGCTTCATCGTCGCAATCCGCCGAGAATATATGCGCCTCCTGGTGGGAGACTCGAACCGGATGAAAATCCAAACGATGGTATCTTGCGTGAGGTCTATGAGGAATCTGGGATTTCTATAAAATTGCTCGGTCCCGCATTTATATGGTTCGGTCAGATTGTAGCCGATACTCCCTCATTTATAGGAATAGATTACATTGCAAAAGCATTTACTACGGATGTTGTTCTATCCGATGAACACGACGATTTTTTATGGGCAGATAAAATAAAAATCTCATCCGGCGAGATAACGACTATCACCGCCGATGGTTATGGATACGACCCCCAAAAAATAATCGAAGCCTTCGAATTATATAACTTATTGATTCCTATTTTATAAGTATGATTCTCTTCGATATGGTTTTCGTATCGAGAGTTACGCGAACAAAATATATTCCGCTCGGACATCGGTTATTATATTCATCCATTCCATTCCAGACGAACTCGTTATTGCCGCTCTCTAATTTTCCACTGTGTAAAATGTGAACTCTTCGCCCATAAATATCGTATATAGATATATCGATATTATCGTATGTTTTGTGCGCATTTACATATATATTACAAGATGAATTAAACGGATTTGGATTCGTATGAATAGAAATACCATTTGTCTTTATGCTTTCACTGTGATTTTTCACCACACCGAGGACTATATCGCAGGGGTCGGGGTATCCATCGCCATCAGAGTCTATATTTACCGACTTCACAGAATCAATAATCGGCAATGCCGAGGATATATTATTTGGAGCGGAATCGCCACCGAGAGCAATATCACTCGCTATACTCGCTACGAGAGCAATCGTGCAATGTGCTGGCACTCTGCCTTCGCCGAGACCATACAATTGGTCCCAACTGATAGCGATTTCACTCGAAGGATTCGCTGATGTCAAATCTGTTTCACACCATATCTCGTCGATTATCTGCTCCGATGTCGTGGCACTCAGTAATCTCCAAAAATCCCCCGACCAGCCAGTATACGAGCCGTATTGATAATCGCATTTGAATCCGCTACCCGATGTGAATTGTGCCTGCCTGTTCCAGGTATCTATTCCTGTTAAATCTGTATATCCATTCGTTCCGCCATAATCGGTATCTATATATAGAAGCCAGGAATTGTCATTCGGAGAGACCTCGCAGATGCCATTTATAGCGAAGTATACATATGAAGAATCCCAATATAAATATACGCCCCATATTTCGTTTTTGCTTATATCCCATTCGGAATCGGAATCTGGGTCATCGATGAAGAGAGAATATGTGGGCCATTCAAGTGTATCGAGATAGCCATCTATTGTGATGGCGAGATTCCCCATTACTGTTATATACACTTGGTCGGGTCCATTTGATAGTTGTCTGCATTGATTTCCAGCCAAATCGCTAACTGCACCGGGGGAAAGTGCCAGAATCAAATTCGTCGGCGATAAGGATTCCACAGCGGCGGCTTTCGAGGCGGATAGATGAATCCGAAGTATATCGTCATCCCCAGTATTTTCAACTGTGCAGGTATTATCTAACCAAACATCCACAGTGCCATCGGCATTTTCATCGAAGCCGATACCAGAAAGATTGGTCAGAGACACATCGAGGCTTTCTGTAAATGTAATTGTCAGCATATCTGTGCCTTTATTGTATGTCGCCTTATATGCATCTGGAGGAAACTCGTCGGTAAGACCCGATGATAGGACCTCGAGGGCGGTAACATATCCCGAGGAACTCGCACTCTGCCAATCTCCATATAGATAGAAACCGAATGTTCCTCGTCCCTTTATCTCATCGCCTTTCAGTATAGTAGATGAAAATTCAGCAGAGTGTTGTGCTCCACCATCGCCGAGAACATACGCACCGATGACATTATTCGTCTCTTTTCTAAAACCACAGTATTCGCCATCGTGCCATATTCGTTGTATATGCGTGTCGTATAATATGCCGACGAGGTCGGGTGTAAATCCCGTTTTTATATATGTCCATTTATCCCTTGTAAAATATTCGCAGTGCAAATAAGGTTCGTTAGGATACACAGAAATTCTTTTCCTGACATTGTCGTGACGAAGGACGATGACAGCGGAATCGGAGCCGGAATATTCGATTTCCCAATCGTAGTATGAATGCTCGTAGTCGTATCCGCCGACGCCAACATCGGATAATGCAGCTATATGATTTACATCGTTGTAATCTCCTTCAGTGCCCGCCCAATAAGCATTATCGTTGCCGACAATCGTCGTATTATCGCTTCCATTTTTTGCGAATATCCATACGGCTCGCCCGCCGATTGATTCGAACACTGCGAATATTCTATCGTTGTAGATGATGAGTTCATCGTTGCCATCGTGGTCGTAATCTGCAAAGTATGCTGCGATAGATGGACTAAAATCGCCATTTGCCCATCTTGCACCTTCGGCATATACATTGGCATTTTTGATATGGGTGGAAAATTTCATCTCCCATCCAGATATAGGTCCGCCCATACCATCGTGCCAACCCGTTTCGTATAGATTAGTCATAAGAACATACCATCCCGCCTGCGATATGTTGTTATCGGGTGCGGTCATCAGATTGCTCCGAGCATCCGACCATATGTATCCGAAATTCCACTGTGGCGAATGATTATCCGATGGAGAACTATATCCTGCCCAATCGGTATACCAACCGTTGTTTCCACCGCCGTAACCGTCGCTTCCGCCAATAGATTGGTGAGAACCATAAGTAGGCGTAAAGGTAGTTCCATTGAAATTCGGATTTAATATTGCATCGGTAAGTTTCCACACATGAAGCCACGATGAATTATTATGACATTGTTCTATCATCCAATCGTATGTTTCCTTGGCATTCGGCATAGAACTTGCCCATTCGCCCATTTCGGCTGCCATTTCCCAATCGTCGGCATACAAGACAATTCGATAATCGCCATCAGAGCTGGCTGCGAGTCCTTCGAGAATGGACATCGCTCCCGCACCATCACCGGCGTGTAATCTCCCCGTGAAGTCGTGGTCACGCGGGATAATTTTCAAACTCGTTCCGCTTATAGTGTGTATTTGATGATTATCATAGCCAGAACAATGGACATCGTCATCGAGAATTATCGCATCTATATCGTTGCCGGTGAAATTATTAGCGATGTTGTCTATAACGCCAGCATCGGGATAAGAACCGGGGTTCAAATATGTCCGCTCGGGAACCCATGCCACTTTCGTCCAATAATTATAATAATTATTCGTCATTTGCCTGTGAATATATACCGCCCAATTGTTCATATTATCCTCGGCAAACGGCATCACATTTTGCGAATACGCCGAACCAATCATATCTATCCATCCGCTGTCTACCCCCTGGGCAATCCACGAGTTGAAAGCGGTATCATACCAGGCTGCGTCCGTCTGCAATGGTCCCGACATATGGATACAAATCGGAATATTATATAGTTGGTGAATCTGCAACGCCTCGTCGAAACCGGAACCGTCGATATCGTCGCTTCGACCTCTGAAAACATCCGTATAGGCGAGTGCCTGATTCCCGTGGTGCATAAATGCACAATGAGCTGGACCTTTGGAACTGTTCTTTGTCGCCGTCAGATTATCGCATAACTTTCCAGCGGAAAAGGATTTTATTTCAAATAGGAGATTTTTTATCTCGTCCTTTGAATAAGGTTTGTCCAGTTCGATTTCTACCATATCGTTTTTTACCTTGATTATCGCTCTGCCGTGAATTTTTTTACCATCGGAAGAAATCGCAGAAAACGAACCATCATTTAGAACCTGAATAAGTATCTGCGGAGAAGCACCTTTGATATATATCATTAGACTAATATTATCCTTCGTCCATAGATTATCTCTCGGTTCGGTGGTTATAGTTCTCAGTGAAACAAAACTAACACGCATAAGAATTTTATCATCTGTGAAATCCCGATAGAATGCGAGGATATCCGATGAATATGGAATTTCTCCTCGCGCCGATTCCACCGGGTCGAGAGCCATAAGGTTCGCATATGTCCAATCGTCTGTGTTTCCGCGAATTGTTCGAATCGCCCAGAGGGAGGAAATCGATATGGCGATTAAAAAGATAATTTTTAAAAATTTCATAATAATTTCTCCCTAAGTTTATTTATTTTATAATAAATATTTATAATCTAAAATCAAGTTCTAAATTTCTCGAATATTTATCTTGTAAAATTTATTTTGTAGTGACAAATTGCACATTGAATTATGTTTTATTTCGAGGAGGATTTATGGGACAGACAATCGCACAAAAAATTTTAGCGAGCCACAGCGGGAATTCATCAGTAGAGATTGGACAAATCGTGACGGTGACGCCCGATTATGTTCTATCTCACGATAACACTGCTGCTATATCGAAAAAGTTCGCGCAGATACCTGTGGATAAAGTTAAAAGTCCATCGAGACCTGTAATCGTTTTGGACCACACTGTTCCAGCATCGACTTCTCAGTATGCGAACAATCACAAGCAGATACGGGAGTTCGTCGAGCGAAATAATATAGAACATTTCTACGATGTCGGTCGTGGGATATGCCATCAGGTTCTTTCCGAGGAGGGTTTCGCATTCCCTGGGGCTTTAATTTTAGGGGCGGATTCGCATACGACGACTTACGGTGCATTTGGGGCAGCGAGTGCGGGTATCGGCAGAAGCGAAGTCGCTGCGATTTGGGCAACCGATGAGATGTGGCTTATGGTCCCTCAATCGATAAAAATCGAAATATTTGGAAAATTACCCGATGGCGTATCGTCCAAAGATTTGATACTCACGATTATCGGTGATATCGGTGCCGATGGCGCACTGTATAAGTCCATCGAATTCTGCGGCGAAGCGGTAGAAAATATGACGATATCATCGAGGATGGTTCTGTCGAATATGGCTGTGGAGGCTGGTGCAAAATTCGGGATTATTCCGCCGGATGACAAGGTTTATGAATATCTCGAAGGTCGAGCAAGACGGGAATATACGCCAGTTTTTGCCGACGACGATGCCGAATACGAAAAAATTTTGAAATACGATGCGGATAAAATCGTTCCAGTTGTCGCTGCTCCGCACACTGTCGATAATGTAGTTCCTGTCGATGATGTTGCTGGAATCGATGTGAATCAGGTTCTAATAGGTTCTTGCACGAATGGAAGAGCCGAGGACTTTCGTATGGCAGCAGAAATTCTCGATGGTCGCAAGGTCGCAAAAAACACCCGACTTCTGATTTTCCCAGCGAGTAGCAAAATATTGATGGAAATCCTGCTCGATGGAACATTAAAAAAACTATTGTCCGCAGGTGCAATACTTATGAACCCTGGTTGTGGACCCTGTCTCGGCGCTCACGAGGGTGTTTTAGCGGATGGCGAGGTTTGCGTATCGACGACAAACCGCAATTTCAAAGGTCGGATGGGTAATCCGAACTCATTTTTATATCTCGCGAGCCCATATACCGCCGCGGCAACCGCTGTGAAAGGAAAGATAGCAAATCCGAAAGAATTTATTTGAAATTGAATCAGCCAATCGGGACAATTTTTTTGAACAACGGGAATATTGTCGATGCGGTATTTCATTTTTTATTTCTTCGCCACTGTTCGATGGATATAAATTTGCATTTTTTGAAAAAATACTCGAATTTTGCAAACGCTTTTTTGGAAAAACCTTTGTGAGCAAAATTATTCATCCAACCGAGTGGTAGAGGTGGATTTTGTGAATCTAAATCCTTCGGGTGAAGATATATTATCGGTGGGAAGTTTTTTCGCCAATAACTTTTTATTCCGTTCCAAATCAAAAATTTTGGCAGGACTCTGAAATAGAAACCTCCGGAAAATGCGATACGAAAACCGAGTATTTCGAAGGCGGAGAGCGGATATTCTTCTAATCCTTTCAATTCGTGGATATAGCGATTCGCTCGAGGTGAACCGCCGTAATATGCCATAGCGGGAAATATGCTCGAATCGTATTCGAAACCGTATTTTTTCAATATGTCGAACGCCCAGGGTGTTCTTTCGGCAGAGATGGAAAAATTCGGTGCACGAAAACCGATAATTTTTTTACCCGATTGATTTTCTAAAATTTCTTTCGATTTAATAATCTCGTTTTCGAATTTTTCCTTCCCCAGCGTTTCCGCGCGAATATGATGAAAACTGTGTGAAGCCAATTCATTTCCGCTATCTATTATCATCTTCACGATTTCGGGATGTTTTAGAGCAATCTCGCCGAGAACGAAAAAGGTGGCTTTCGCATTATTTTCGGTAAGTGCTGCGATAATCTTTTCCATCATCGGGATGACGCGAACAATATCAGTATTCACCATCGAATAATCGTATCCCGGATACGCTCCGTGATACCATTCCTCCACATCGAATGTCAATATACATATATTTGAAATAGAATTTTGCATCGGCAGGTAATTACCTTTTGGATGACTTTTTCCTTCGTCTGCCCCAAACAATGTTGTTAGATTTCGTTTCATCATCGGCAAATTTTGGGACATTACTCTGTTCCTGTTCGATTTCCGATATTCTATTCGGCTCATCTATGTCGGAACTGTTTTTTGAGGAATTTGACTTATTTCGCCTCGCATTAGAGCGAGAACCACTTACTTTCGTTCTATTTTCTCGACTCGAATTTTTTCGTTTTCTATCATTTGATTTTCGATTTGTATAATCTTGTCTCGGTAAAATTCTCTCGCCTGTGTTTTTGCTGATTTTTCGCTCTATTCTTCTCATTCTCTCCGAGATATTTTCCACCATCTCACCGAGAAAACCACCTATAACAAGCAGCAGACCGACAGTCGTCAGTAATTCGACGAGTGTTAGAAGTGGACGATACCCCAAACCATAACCGAATCTCAGTATAATAGCCACTATGCCAACCAACAATGCCAATGAAAGCCCGAGTAGACCCAATGTGCCGAAAAATAGCATAGGGCGACGAACGAATGTCAATTGAAACCAAACCGATAACATATCGAAAAAGCCGATTAGAATTCTTCCGAAACCGCGATATTTCGATACTCCCCATCTTCTCGGGCGAAGTTTTACGGGATGCTGAACGATTTTGAAGCCATTTTTATACGCCCAAATAACTATATATCTGTGCCAATCAGGGCGAAATGGCATCTGCTCTAAAACCTCGCGACGGACAACTTTTAGAGCATTCATATCTTTCACTGGGACACCGAATAATATTCTTCCCAACAAATTATATATCCCCGAAACGATAGGTTTCTGATATTTGCCGACTTTGTATCCTGCTACGACATCTGCTCCTTTATCGAGTTTTTCCACCATAGGTGGAATATCTTTGGGGTCGAATTGAAGGTCAGCATCGAAAATGACTATATAATCGCCCTCAGATGCCTCGAAACCGCGAAGAACCGCGTAAGTTTTTCCCCGATTCGCCGAATATGAAACCAATTTAGCGAATCTAAAATGCCTTAAAAGACTTTTAGTGCGTTCAGCAGTTTTATCTGTCGAACCATCGTTCACTACAATTAGTTCAAAATCGAAATCTACATCGTTTTTCAAATCGCCGAAAGCCTCGAAAAGCGGCAAAATATTTTCCTCTTCATTATAAGCAGGAACTATAACCGATACTTTTATTCGTCGAGACATTTTCAATCACCTTCCTCAAATAGATAGCAGTTTGACCAATTGCTCGTAGCTGTGGGAAAAATCTCCTGATACCACGATGTTGAAGTATTTTTTTCCGATACTTATAGATTTTTCCGACATAATACCTATTCTCGTCGGTATTTTTGCTCGCAGAGCGATTTGTGCCGTTATAAAATCGAAATCAGGGGATAAATCGATAGCGAGTTGGAATCTATTCTTCATAATATCTTTAACAATTCTCGATGATACAATGCTGGCGAAATTGACATCTGTTTCCGTGAAAAGCATCGGTTTTTGCGACCAACTATGTAGAGATTCTATTTGCGAACCAATCGATAGCACAATAATCTGTTTATTTCCGAGAGCAAGAATTATTTTCTCACGCCATAGATTTAATATGTTATAACTTTTTTTGTCTCGTGGCATAATCAGAAGGATTTTCTTGAACGAATCGAGAAATCTCGGATATGTGAATTCGACGGGGTCGGTTTTCCAAAAATACCCCAAAATAGTTTGATACGATTTGGATTCAGCAATATTCATTTTTTAGCCTTTTAGGTTGTAGTCACTGATTTTATTAAATTATTTTTCATTTATCGGATAGTCAAGTTAATTATATCAACACTTTTTAATGTTGACAAAATATAAGACCGAACTTTATTTAATGCAAAGTTTAACCAAAAACAAAGGAGGAATTATGAGAAGAACAACAATTTTAGCGATTGCGATTGCGATTTTTGTTATTGCGTCGCTGGGTTTTGGAGATGATGCTCGAGTGTCCGCATTCGGATATGGGGCAAAATTTATTCCCGATGCAAACGATATGATTTACACGCCGATTACTGCGCTATCATATAAAAATCGAATTCAACTCGAATTCGGAACTTATGTGGGTGGTGGTGCAACACCTTCCGGTCAGTGGGGGCTTTTCAATCTGGGGCTCGGCGAAAATTTCGTATTAGGTGCTGCTATCAGAAGAAGTGATGGGAAAATATTTTCTATCGCGGATTATATGGCAGAAACACCTCCTAATCCTGGTATCAATATCTGGGGTGCATACAATTTCGGTTCGGCGAGAGTTGGACTCGGTGTTTATCGGGCGGCATATAGTTCTGAACAAAAGGATAATGAAAATAATACCGATAAAAAATATAAATCTGGTGTTACTTCGATTCGTGCGTCCGCCGGAGTAGATATTCTCGGTGGCACCACAGAAACATCTTTCAATCTCGATTTCAATGGGCTATCCACCGAAAACAAAAACTCGTCCAATCAAACATCTACGGACAAGACAACAGGCGGAATGGAAATCGGGCTTAGATTGAGAGCATTTATACCTGCTGGCGATAATGTGGAAATAGTCCCCAATGCGGCATTCTCGACATTCAGTTATAGTGAGGAAATAAATGATTATTCGGGTAATATCACGGATTTTGGCGACTATACCAATATGAATTTGGACATCGGCTGTGCAGTGAATACACAAATTCTCGACGATGGTGTAATTTCTCTCGGTCTCGGGATGAATATGATAAATACAGACGATAACATCGATACTACAAATGAAATTGAGGATAAGTCCATTTCATTGCCTCAAATAACGATTTCAACAGAAATCCCCACTACGGATTGGCTATGTTTCAGAGGTGGGCTTTCAAAATCTTTCGGTTCGGTTACTCACACAGAAGGCAATATCGATTCGACAATGAGTATTTCAGAGCCGAATGCAGTTTTCGCTTCTTTTGGCGCAGGGATAAAATTTAAAAATTTCAGTCTCGATTTTACGCTTTCCGATGATGATTTGTTCGAGGGTTTCTGGTTCCTCAGTGGCAAAAGTATCAATGCGGTTCAACTTTCAGCTTCATATAATTGGGAATGATTTAAAATACTACCGAACTTAATAGGGGAAATCCTCTTTTGGAAAAGGGGGTTTCCCATTTTTATTTATTCATCCGTTTCAATCGTTTCGATGAACGATTTCTTTTAGCAATCTTTTACCAGATTGTCTATCCGCATTTTTTCTCCAGAAATAAATTGTCGTTATAATAGGAAACGATACCAATATAATCGAATATGAATAACATTCGAAGTTTATTATATATAGATATTTTAACCCGTATAATTTCAATATATCCGTTATAATATTTACTATTATTAATGCTATATACACATATTTTGTTTCACGAAAACACAAGGCAGCAGGAAATATAAGAATTATATAGTAATAGTGGCTCAAATAAAAGAACAACGGTATAAAAAATATGGACATTACCGCGATTTTTAGCGTATCATATTTATTTTTTATAATAATATAAGAAAAAGATACCGCTATTAGGATTGCGAGTAAAAATTCTAATATATTTGCATTGGGAATGCCTATTAGTTCGAGTATCTTACCGAGTCCCACCGCATTTGCCAACTTGCTTTCAATTGAAAAATTAGTTATTTTATGTATGAATTCACTCCATATAAGAAATGGATTTACATTATATATTATTTTCAAAGATGTAAATGAGTATGCAATCGATAATATACATCCTCCAAATATTCCGATTATAAAATGTCCCATATATTTTCGCTCGTTTTTGGATTTATATTTTGAGATAAGCCATACGAGGAAAAAGAACAATGCGATGTAGAATGGGAATATTCTAAGAGTAGATGATATTCCCCAGAATAATCCAGCGAGAAAGAATTTTTTGCATCGTATAAAATAGAGAGCGATGGCTAATGCCAAAATCCAATCGAAACGAAACAATGCCCAGGTAATATATTGAAGTATATCTACTGCGGATGCGAAGAAAAGAAATGACATAGAAGTATAGAATAAACCTTTCATTTTGTATAGCAGTATAAAAATCAATATGACGAGTATAACATCGAAACTACATAATATATATATATTATTGGAGGTGAGGGGTATCTTATTTACGATTGGTGAGACATAAGCGGTATATACAGGTGTGGCGTTATATCCGTGGTCTATAAGAATTCTTGCCCAATGCTCTATTTTTGTCCGCGATTTATTTTCCCCAATGAGTTTGTCGAGTTGTCGCGTATCCTCCAAAAACTCTTTCCAGCGATATGGTTTCCAGTTGTGTTTATTCTTTTCGAACCGATTTATTGCATCTTGCGAGGATTCGTATCCCATACCGCCTAAATATCTGATATAATGTATATTGTCGATTACATATTTTTTGCCGTATATATTGGAAATTGCACCGACAAAATCATCGTATAGATTAAAATATCCGACTTCTTTGAAATACTTTGCTCCGAAATAGTAGTTGGCGAATTCGAGAATATGAGGTTTTCGAACATATAGTATAGTTATTATCCCGGATAAGATAATTACTATTGAGACTATATTACGAGATTTTTTAGAGTATATAAACCCCATATAAAAAATATTTAAAATCAACCGCCGAATTCGGTGGCACTGGAAAAATTGAAATTATCCACCAGAATCGCGGGAGCGTATGCACCGCCGAAGAAAAATCCCGCCATAACCTTCCGTTTTTTGCCGATGGCGATAATGTTATTGAATGTATCCAGTGTGCTTTGGGTAAATCGCAAATTTTTGACCGGATATGCGATTTCGCCATTTTTTATAGCGAAAAGCCCATCTCTTGTCATCCCTGTTATTGTTAGTTTTGTGAACTCGGAAACATTCGTATAGTGAAAATGAGTCACCAAAAGTCCATTTTTAACGGATTTCACCATATCGTCCATTGTGGTATCACCGGGTTCGATGACGATATTCATAGGGATAGCACCCCACTGGTTCGGCTGAGGTAATCCGTGTCCCGTAGGTGTAAGGTTCATCTTTTCACCTGTCCAGCGGTCGACTACGAGATTTGTCAGGACACCATTTTTAATCAGTTCCACCTTTTGACGAGGAACGCCCTCGAAATCGAATGGAATACCAGCCCAGTTCTCGTCGTATGCATCGTCTATAATCGTTAGTTTATCGCTAAATACTTTCTGCCCGAGTTTTCCCGTAAGAAAACTTCTGCCTTCAAGATGCATTCTCGCATTGAAACCATATATCGATAGGAATGAAATCAAATCCGCGACAGCCGCAGGGGTGAGAATAACGGTGTATTTGCCCGCCTCGATATCCTTTGGATTTTGACTCTTCCGAGCTATTTCGATAGCCTCTTCTATGTCCGATTGCGGATTTGTCCTATCGACTGACCAACTGATAGATTCCGACCAACCAGTCCCACTTTTACCTTCAACAGTTAGGCTAAAATTAAAGCCGGTGCCATCCCAGTATGCGAATAGTCCCTTAGAGTTTGCGATACCGATTGCAGTGGCAGAATTTTCTACGATGCCAGCAGCAGTAAAATTTTCCTTTTCGCAAGATGATACGACATTGGAAACTAAATCCGCACGGTCATCGGGAGTAAGCTCGGCTGTCTTGCGGTGAAACCTGTCGATTTCTCTATATTTTTGCACATCTAAAATAGGTAGTATTTCCTCGTTATCGGTGGAGTGTTCGACTATCTCGCGGGCTTTTTGGATTGCCTTCGCTATCGCTTTATCATCAGAAAATAAGTTGATGGAAACTTTTCCCTCTTTTCTCCCTTTAAGAAGTCTAATCGAGATACCGCCGTTGCTGACAGCAACATTTTGATGAATAATATTATTAGCGAATCGGGTGAGTGCAGAATCGGTAAAATCCAAACTTACCTCGGCATCGTATCCATCTGCGAGTGAGAATACATTGTCCGATATTCGCTTAAAATTTTTTTGCAATTGCTCCCTGTTCATAGTTGCCTCCATAGGTGATTTTTTATTTGGTTAATTTATTTCTATTTCTTTCTGCGTATATAAATACCTTTTTATTTTTTTGGTAGAGGTTTTTAAAAATTCTTCCTCGCGTATTTTGAAACCCGCTATCCGTTTATACGATGCAACTTGCGAATTGATATTTTCTATCTCGGTGCGGATAATTTCGTTCAGTCGATTTTCATCCCAGTTCCCATTCAGATGAGTGTCGATAGTATCGTAGTTTGGGACGATAATTGCAAATGGTTTTTCACCATTGTCGGTTTTGACTCCGATAACGAGCGACTCGAGAATAAAGAGCGAACTGTTCAGCTTTTCCTCTATTTCCTCGGGATATATATTTTTCCCACCGGCGGTTACAATCATATTTTTAGACCTTCCAACTATGTATAGATATCCATCTTCATCGATTCGTCCCAAATCACCTGTGCGAAACCATCCGTCTGATTTGAATGCCTTTTTTGTTTCCTCAGGATTTTTGTAGTATCCGTTGAAAATAGGCGCACCTTTGACTAAAATTTCTCCAACGCCGTTGGAGTTCGGTTTATCGATTTTGATTCCCACTCCGCCGATTGCGGGTCCAACAGATTCGGGTTTTATTTTGGAAGGAGGATTTACTGTCAGAACAGGCGATGTTTCGCTCAATCCATAACCCTGAGCGAGAATTATTCCGAAATTATTGAAAAATTCCACCACTCGCGGATTTATCGCTGCACCACCGGATACCATCAGCCACAGATTGTTGAAACCCGCTTTGAGTCTGAATTTTTTCATTAGCGATTTGCCAGATTTGATACCGAAAGTCGAATTCATTAATTTTACGAAGTTCATCGTCGCACCGAAAACAGATTTTGCAAATAATCCTTTATTTTCTATTCCCTTCCTAATGCCGTTATAAAATTTTTCAAATAGCAGAGGGACACCGAGAATTATCGTGGTGTTCGAGGCTTGGATATCCTCCAGAATTTCCTTCGCCCGCAGCGCTCGCGCGTAGCATATTCCACATCCGATAGCCAAAGGTGTCAAAAAGCCAGCAGTAGCCTCGAATGCGTGATGAACGGGCAATACCGATAGAAAATTATCCCGTTCTGAGAATGGAAATAACGGCGCGACCCCCGATATATCCGATACGATGTTCCTATGAGTTAATACCACGCCCTTTGGCGAACCGGTCGTCCCCGATGTATAGATAATTACCGCATTTTTCTCGTCACTTTCGGGAAGTCGCGGTGGAAGTGGGTTGCTCTCGGTTTTTATCAGCGTCTCTATGTGTTCCAATCTGAAATTGGGAATATCGGGGAAATAGTTTTCATCATCATCGGAAAGAACTTTTTCGAATTTCGAGGCGACAAAAATCCCCGTGGCATCCGAATGGCGGATTATATGACGCAATTCCTGAGGTCTTTGAGCCGAATCGAGTGGAATCACCACACAGCCAGCAGTCTGGATTGCGAGATATGTTATCGCCCATTCGAAAGAATTCGTCCCGAGCAGAGCGATATGCTCTCCCGATGAAAATCCAGTTTTCTGAATAAACGATGCAAGTTTGACAACTTTATCCCACAGCTCCGAATAAGTTATTTTTGTTAGAGTGCCATCGCCATTATGAACCATCAATGCCGCTCTATCGGGAAATCTTTTTGCACTGTTTTCGATAAGTTGTGGTATCGTTTTGCCATCGAAATCGTATTTCATACAAAGTTCCCCTAATTCAAAATCGAATATAAAATAATTTCATAATAAAAAATAACAAAGAATTTCGATTGACTGGTAATTTTTTTATATTTTTATGGAGAAAAGTATAGATAGTGAAAAATTCGCAATATTAGTGAGATTGGAGGTTTAAGATGTTAACAGGTTCTATACCGGCACTTGCGACGCCGTTCAA